>NZ_CAXBOC010000023.1:0-20492 GCF_963976465.1 uncultured Cyclobacterium sp.
GTTGGCTTTTGCCATTACATTGATAAGGTAATCCCTTACCTCTTCATTGGCTTTAGAACCAGCGGTGTGTGGGTTGGCGGTAATGGTTTTGAGGTGGTTTTTAAAGCTTGGGAAATCCACCTTTTTTAAAAACAAATCCTCTAAGTCAGTCTGAGTTTTGCTTTCACTTTCTGAAAAACCGTCCAGGCGACTTTGAGCTTGCAGGTTAAAAGTCAACCCTAGAAATAAATAAATTAAAAGTAATTTCTTCATGTTTAAATTATTGTAGCACCTGTTCAACAGTCAGAATATTCTCACTTGGTTGGTTTCTGATACGTTTGGTTCGTAAATATCTCTTAAGTTCAGCAGCATCGAAAAGCTCATCTTCAGGGTCAAAACTACTGATTCTAACTCTTCCTCTTGAATGAATGAATTTCCCATCACCTATCCACATACCTACATGGACCACACGTTCTCTGGTAGTATCTGTAGCGGGAACACCAAAAAACAATAAATCACCCACTTGTAAATTTTCCCAATTTTTGTCCTCATCTATCAACTCACCTTCGTTAATCTGTTGTGAAGCATCTCTAGGAATGACCATGCCATTAAGAAAGTAGATGGTCTTAGTGAAACCACTGCAATCAATTCCTTTTGGGGAAGTTCCACCCCATAGGTAGGGTGATCCCATCATTTTTTGTGCAGTTTGTATAAGGTTTGAGTCACTGGTGTTTCTGCTATTTTTCCAAACCTCGTAGCTGATGGCATGGTCTCCTTGAATAACTCCCGTCCTTTGGTCGGGAAGAGTCACCAAATAATTTCCATTTTGATAACCATTTACTTCCAGCACATTTCCTGCAGTGACATCACTTACTATGTCCTCAAAATTATCATCGCTATAGATACTGCTAATCATTTCTGTGACTACCACTTTTTCTTTTTCAAACCATTTATTCAGGGTTGGTTGATCCACCAATACAATGGCTGCAGCATCTACCCACGATATATAGTCATCAGGCGTTTGTACCAAATACCAGCTCCCATAGGATTTAAACACATTTAAGGGAGTGCCCATCAGGGCTTGGGTAGCAAGTTCTGCAGAATGTTTGGGTGCACTTCTTATATTGGCTACGGAATTGGTTACCAAAGCCAAATGCTTGGAACCCAGTTCAGCGGCAGGAAGTAGCTGTATGGAATCACTAAATTCAATATCATTAGCAGCTAACTTTGCGAGCAAAGCATCGTGGGCTTCGGGTAAATTAGTCTCTCCTATTAATTTGCCATCTTTCCATTGCACATCAAATAGGGCTACGCGTTTATCCGGAGCAAAATCTTCTTTTACTTCGGCAATTGTATTGTCAACTTCTGTTTTCCTGTCTTCACTTTTGCAAGCAATGAATGTAGCCAGCAAGAATAAATAAATGTAAAATGTGTATTTCATGGCTAAATACGCTATTATTCTCTATTGATTGGAGAAAGTATAAAATAAAATAATAAGGAAGAGTCCCTAATTTAAGGTTGCATTTCCCTATTCAAGAATTCTTGATAAAGCCGAATATGTCTATTGGTCATAGGTATTCTATAGCCCTTAATAAATACTTGTTGAATTTGAGTTTTGGGTTCAAAGGGGTCTCCATCCGCAATAAAAAGCGTGGCATTTTTTCCTTCCTCAAGTGAACCCATTTGCTCACTTAAACAAAACATTTCTGCGGGATTTATAGTAATGGACTTCAATGCCTCTTCAGAACCCATTCCATAGGCAGCTGCAAAACCGGCGTGGAAAGGCAAGTTTCTAACATTTTCGGCATCCATTGTCCGTAGTGCTACTTTAACTCCTGCTTTTTGGAGTAGTGCAGGGTTATTATAAGGTGCATCATAATTGTCTGAATTTCGGGTTGGCAAGGTCAAGACCGGGCCTGTAATGACCGGGATTCCGGCAGCAGCAATTTTATCTGCTACTTTCCACCCTTCAGCAACGCCTGTTAGGATAGGTGTTATCTGTTTCTCCTTAGCCCAAGCAAGAGAAGAAAGGATATCTTGGGCAGCATTGACCTCAATAAGTAAGGGCAACTCTTTAGCCAATACCTTAGAAAGTTGCTCCATTTCGGGGTAATATTCCAATTCTCCACCTTTCTTTTTGATAGAAAGGTAAGTGGCTGCTTTTTCCCAAAGCGCGTCAATTTCCTCTAGGGATTCTTTTGCAGCCTTGTCCAAATCTGATAAGGAACGGTTGTCATAGCTTCCTGATCTTGCGGTTGAGGGGAAATTCATATTTACCCCCTTAAAACCTCCGTACATTTGTTCAGGGGTATAACCATTTAGATTGATAAGTGCTGCTGTGCCGGGGAAATAGCCCCCTCTGGGTTGGGTTAGTACTGTAGTGACTCCACTCACACGGGTAACAGGTATGGCTACCCCATTAGGGTTTACCGCAGTAAGGGCTTGCATTTGTGGTGTCACTTTTCCCAATTCCATATAATCTTGGGTTTCCTGTAAAGAGTTAATTTCCACTATTCCCAAGCTGGTGCCTCCATCAATAAAACCGGGATAAATGAATTTGCCTGTACAGTCAATAATGGTATGATTTTGTTCTGGAAGATCTCTTCCAATGGCTTTAATTAGTCCATTTTCTATCAATAAGTCATGATCTTCCAATACCCCGTTTGTAACGGTATAGATTGTTGCGTTAGTTAGCAAGAAATTAGCCTTGAAAGGTTTGATAACTTCGCCTTCAATCTGGGCCATCAGACTATAGTTTAGGAACAAAAAACAGAGTCCTAAAAACAACTTAAACTCTTTCATAGAAATTCTATTTTTGCAAAGGAAATTGAGCAGTCTCTTCATTGTAAGCAATTAAAAGTCTTGATTTTCAGTGAACAACATGTCAACATCCTGCATGCAGTTGTGTGTGCCTGTACTTAAACGAAATGGATCCGGGGATCTTTTTACGTTGATCTTTAGCCTTTGGTCGGCTTCATCAGTTGCCCTATCGAAAAATTTGACACCATCTACCCAAGTCATCTGTGGTATGGCATATATGGAAAGTGGATGCTTGTCAAACAATACCAAATCAGCTTGCTTTCCTACTTCAATGGATCCTACAAATTGGTCGATGCCTAATTGTTTGGCAGGGTTAATGGTAATTAAGGCCAAGGCCTCTTCATCAGAGAGTCCTCCATATCGCTGGGTTTTTGCTGCCTCATGATAGAGGTGACGAATAAGCTCATCTGAGTCTGAGTTAATGGAGGTAACCACACCGTTTTTGGTAAGTATGGCTGCATTGTAAGCAGTGGAATAATACACCTCAAACTTATATGCCCACCAATCCGAAAATACAGAAGCTCCCATGGTGTGTTTTGCTAATTCCGGAGCCACCTTAAATCCCTCATTAACATGTGAAAAGACAATATTGTCTATGCCATAATCCTGGCAAACCTGGATTAGCATATAAATTTCATCTGCCCTATAGGAGTGACAATGAATAATAATTTCACCTTCCAAAATGTCCACAAGCGTTTGCAGTCTGGAATTATACTTTGGTGGAGTGGATATTGTCTTTTTGTCTTGCTTGTCTTTTTCCCAGTTTGCCCAAACTCTCTTGTATTGCAGGGCTTCTTCAAAGCCGTTGCGGATGACAGCCTCTACGCCCATTCTGGACCTGGGTTGTAGGTTCTTGCCTATTCCATGAACCCTAGTGGGGTTTTCACCAAGTGCAAATTTAATGGTTCGCGGAGCTTCTTCCATAATCAGTTTCCCGGGATCAGCTGTACCATAGCGGTGCTTTAGCGTTACATTTTGTCCTCCGATTACGTTGGCAGATCCATGCATGGCATGGGAAATGGTGGTTCCGCCTGCCAAAGCCCTGTATATAGAGATATCGAATGGGTCGATCACATCCCTCATTTGAACTTCTGATGTGATGGGGCTACTGGCTTCATTGACGATCTCAAGTGCCAGGTGGGAATGTGCGTCTATTATCCCCGGCATCAAATATTGTCCTGCAGCATCCACAATCGGAATATTTTTTTTGGCTTTTAGATTGGCTCCGATTTCTTTAATTATCCCATCTTGAATGAGTACATCTGTATTTTCCAGTGTGCCATTGGTTATGGTAATGACATGGGTGTTTTTTATCAATACGTCTGCAGCAGAATTTTCCTGAGCGAAGCCTTGGGTACCCAACCAAATTAACAAACCAGCCAGTAGTAGTAATGTCTTATTCATGGATTTTATTCGGTTTATCTTTTTTTGAAGCTTTAACAGTAAACTGATTATAGCCTTTGATATTCATCTTGCCTTCAAAATTATTTTGATCCATATCTCCGGATACCGTTACCTCCAAGACTTCCTCGTTGGTTTCTATTGAAAATGAAAATGACAAAGTATCTTCGGTCTTCACCAAGTCCTTCATTTCTGAGGTTTTTATTCCGGTTCCTTTAGGACTGTCATAAGAAACTGTTCCTTCCCATTTGTCATCATTTTGAACAAATTCCCATGTTCCTTTAGATTGCCCCACCGGTGTTTCAGCAGTGTAGTTCCAGATTTGGTTTTTTCCATCAGTCAATTTAGCACCTTCACTGTAATCAAATAGGTAACCATCACTAATGATCATTTTTACCATGGCTTCCTTGGAAAAAAGACTGTCGGTCATCACTACCATATTGGCCATTTTGCCGGGAGAAATGCTCCCACTGATTTCTTCTATTCCTAAAAGTTTGGCGGGATTGCTGGTCAATGCAGCCAGTGCAGCCTCTTTTGATAGCCCGTTTTCAATCATTAATCTAAGGTTTTTAAATAAGTCTTTCTTATCTACGCCAAGACTGCTGAATGCAAAGGGGATATCGGCTTTTTCATACTTTGATGCTAAGCTTAATGCATCTTTGTAGGCTTCTATTCCTCGTTTGATAAGGGCCTCGTAATCTTTTCCTTGTTTTGCTTTAGGCAGTGAATCTGTAAAATTATCTTTAGGAAGATCCAAGCTTAAAACAACTCCTATTTCTTTGGATTTTAGTAAAGGGATCGCTGAATCCCCTTCATTTATTCCAAGTAAAATAAGCTCGAAATTGTTTTCATCCTGCATTTTTACGGCTCTTCTTAAATCCAATTCACTTTTTACGGAGACCAATAAAGGCTGCTTGCCTTGGGGGACAGGAAGGAGGGCGTTGAGAACAGGGTCAATTTTCACTCTTCCAATTTGTTTGTTTTCCTCATATAATTTTAGGCTTTCCTCATATAGCAATGTATTTTGGTACAAGTCACGCCACTTTGCCATTACGGCAAGTTTGGTATGGGGATAAAGCCCTCTAATGGTGCTAAATTGAAAAAATTGGGATTGCATGGTTGTAAGCAAATTGTTATTGCCTGCATCTCCATAAACAACAACTGCCGTTGACCCGGGTAACATTCCCTGTCCCATAGGAAGCTTTTGTCCTATTGTAAACCCAAGCTTTCTCCATTCTTCTTCAAGATTTTCATCAAACTTATAATTTTTTGCTGCAGAAAAATGAGGGTGAATACCGGCGATTTCAGGATTTGGATTGGAAGAGTCAAAATTACCGGGCTTCTCGGGAAGCTCAGGTGCTTTGACTCCTGATTTATTGCCAAAATCTATAAATCCGGGATATACAAACAAGGACTTACCATTGATCTCTTTTGCATCAGAGGGGGCCTGGAGGTTTTTTCCAACTTTTACAATAATACCATTCTTAAAAAGAATGTCATAATCGCTAAGTATTTTACCCGGTGAGGGGATTACTGTTGCCCCTGATAGAAAATAACTTGTCGTTACCCTCCTGTCACCATTATTGTCACTCTGAGCCTGTGATTGCCTTAAATTCACAAGCATACATATAAGAATGGCAGTAAAATAGGGCAAAATGAGTTGTTTTTTTGACTTCATTTCTAAGAATTTGTACTGAACTAAAAGCTAAAATTAAGCTTTTAAACTCAATTTAAGAATAGATATTAGTTAAAAATTGGCTTCAGGTAGAGAATAGCATTTCTTTCAGAAGTGACAGTTAATCAAAATGAATTTTTCTTTTTTTGATTAAAAATGAATTATATGAAGTTGATTTTAGTAACTTTGAAATTTGTGATGGTAATTAAATATTTATAAAATTCAGTTGCAGAAGGTTTTAAAGCTAAACCCTGGTTTAATTCAATTAACTAATGAGTAAAAGTTCGCTTTTTAAAGAGTTGTTTGTCAATATTAAAACTACTGGCGCAGTAACATTTAGTTCAAAGTCCCTTGTGAATAAAATGTTGTCTTTTGCCGAGTTTAAAGGTGCAAAGGTCATTGTAGAACTTGGCGGAGGAGATGGTAGTATAACTAAAGGAATCATTGAAAGGATGGACAAGGATGCCACCCTGTATGTATTTGAGATAAGTGAGCATTTTTGTGAAAACCTTAAAAAAGAATTTGCTTCAGACAACGTGGTAATTATCTGTGATTCTGCAGAAAATATGGACAAACACCTGAAAGGAGAGCCTGTTGATTTGATCTTATCTTCCTTGCCTTTTAGCCTTATTTCCAAAGAAGCCAGAACGGCCATTTACGAGAAAAGTAGCCTGATGCTTAAGCCAAGCGGTTATTTTATCCAAATTTGCTATTCCTACCTTTTGCGGTTCCAATTTGCTAGTCATTTTAGCACCATAAAAACAGCCTTTACCCTAAAGAATTTTCCTCCGGCTTTTATAATGGTCTGTAACAGCTGATAAGGTTTTTTCCACTTAATTTTATAAATTGCTTCTGATGAAAGGAGCGAATTTTAAGGGAAGAGGTACGGGCCAACAGCCGGGTAATACTTATGAAAAAAACGAACTTGTTCAGGAACATATAGAAGGGATTGACATCCCTAAATATGAGGAAAACCCAAGAACAAAGTTTATATCTATCAATAGTAAATCAGCCTTAAGTGTCAATGACAGTCCTGATTTGCCATTAAATTACTCTATCAATCCTTATCAAGGGTGTGAACATGGTTGTATCTACTGCTATGCAAGAAATTCGCATCAATATTGGGGATACGACGCCGGTTTAGGTTTTGAAACAAAAATATTGGTAAAGACCGATATCATTGCGCAACTGAAAAAACAATTTGAAAAGCCAAATTACCAGGCACAAGCGATCATGCTTTCCGGAAATACAGATTGTTACCAGCCTGCTGAAAATAAATTCCAGCTTACCAAAAAAATCCTAGAAACATGCTTGTCCTATAATCACCCGGTAAGCATAATAACAAAAAATAGCCTTATAGAAAGAGATTTTGAACTGCTGAAAAAGTTAGCAAGCAAAAACCTTGTGCATGTCTACTTCTCTATTAATCATCTAGATAAAGGTTTAAAACTGCTTTTAGAACCCAGAACCGCTATAGCCGCAAAAAAAATTGAAATCACTCGAAAATTTTCTAAAGCAGGGATCCCTATTGGCATAATGGTTGCTCCAATCATTCCCGGGATCAATACGGAGGCTATTCCGGAAATAATTAAATCTGCAGCCGAGGCAGGTGCCATGAAAGTGGGGTATACCGTTGTGAGGTTGAATGGTCAAGTAAAAGATTTGTTTCACAACTGGTTATTGGAACATTTTCCTGATCGAGCAGAAAAAGTAATGCATCAAATAGAAGCCTTGCATGGTGGGAATCCCAATGATACTGCTTGGGGAAGGAGGCTTAAAGGAGATGGGGTTCTGGCCAAAACAATTTCAGACCTAATGCAACTTTCCATTAGAAAGTATCTCCCCAAAGGCTCAAAAATGCCTGCTTTTGATTTCAGTCAATTTATAGGTAATGGACAAACAAAACTTTTTTAGTATGGACTATCTTGATAAAGGAATATTGGTACAGGCCACCATGGAAATGGCCAAAAGAAAAAAGGGCAATGCTTTTTGTCCCACCGAAGTATTGAAATGGATTTATCCTACCGACTGGCAAAGTTTCCTGGATGAAGAATACAAAGCAGTCAATTGGTTGCATGAAAAGGGTTGTATTGCCTTAGCAGATGAAGGTAAAAGCCTTAGCAAAAGCGTATTGGAAGAAGACAATAAAATCAAGCTGGGTAGCAATACCTTTAGGCTATAAATTAAGCCTATTTCTTTCGGTAGATTGTAGGGTCCACATTGTTTTACTCAGATTAGGAAAAGGTTATATTTGATCAAATCGTACACTGCTATTATTGAAGCAGCGTATAATTTTGTAGTTTTACCTAATTTTTAAATCATGACAATATGAAAAGAACCAAAGCGCAGGAATCCAGAGCAGCCATTGAACGTTTGTACATCACCATGCGACATCTTTTTATGCGTGGCAATTACAAACCAACAGGAGTTTCAGGGGAGTCTTTAGTGGATGCTTTGCTCACCCTCAGCCCGGAAATCTATGGTTTGGTCAATGACCCTGAGAAGCTTGAATTAGAAGGTTTGTTATATGTTATGGAACGTCTTCCTCAAGGAATTGAGGAATGCCGATATATTCGGTTAATTAGTAGGGAGGGTTACGAAGATTCAGGATTCTTACCATTGGTGCCATCCAAGAGGAAGCGGAATTGTTACAGAGTGGATGAAGAGCAGATGTACGTGGAGATGACACGAGGTAAAAGTGATATTTATGACATCCTTACTCACCTAACATTTTTGTACATCGAGTCAGAAAAAATCCGAAAAAACAGTACTGACCCTAAAGGAAGAATAAACCTTAATTGGAGAAAACTTAAGGAGGTCGTAGAGAAAGAGATAAAGGGTGAGGAGTACAATAAGGAAGCTGCCTGTTCTTACCTTAGCCATATCACCGGCAGGACATTTGAAGAGACCAAGGGCGCCGTTCAGAAGTTTGGTAACTCACAAAATAGCAATAGTCTTTTTTCTATCATATACCATATGGGAAGGTTATCCATGGAAGAAATGATAGAAGACCGTGATAGAGAAATTTCCTTTTCTGCCACCTTGAGAGAAAGAGTAGGGCACCATGTTTATGGTGAATCCTGGGCTGACAGTATCAAGGCCGTTTTAGAAGAACAGGATTTATTGGAAAGACCCATACATGTGATCAGCGCCAATTTACACAGTGTGCTCAATACCATTTATGGTTACCAAGCCTTTGAATTGGAAAATTATGAAACCATTGAGGAAATGGCTTTAAAAATAAGTGTCAATGGTAAGGGAAATAAGGGCAAAGAGGTCTTGGCCTATGCCCTAAAACACGGTTTAGCTCAATTGCCTGATTCCTCCGGTACCAACATTGGTGTCCAAATTATTGATACCGATAAAATGGTGTCTCAAGCGCTAATTCCTGGAGTAAAACTTCCTCAGGATAAAAAGAAGAAGCTGGTGTTGATAGTGATGGATTATGCCTTTGGAGAGCAAGCCTATGAATGTTTTGATGAATTGTTGAAGCCCTATGAACTGGGTGAGAAGAAGATTCCATTGAATATTATCAGTACTTCTATTATGGGTAAAGCCGGGATTCTTGAAGGGAAGAAGGGCGACATTATGATCCCAAATGCCCATGTGTTTGAAGGAACAGCTGATAATTATCCGTTCAAAAATGAATTGAGTCCCAGCGATTTCGAAGGCTACGGGCTTGGTGTTTATGATGGGCCAATGATCACCGTATTGGGAACATCCCTTCAAAACAAGGAGGTATTGGGGTATTTTATGGAGTCTTCCTGGAATGCTGCAGGCTTGGAAATGGAAGGTGCCCATTACCAAAAAGCCATTCAATCCGCCAGTAAAATTAGAAATAGCATTAGAAAGAATGTCAAAGTGATGTACGCCTATTATGCTTCCGACAACCCATTGGAAACAGGTAGCACCTTGGCTTCAGGGGCATTAGGAATGGACGGTGTGAGACCGGCCTATTTGATCACCTATAAAATTCTTGAGAAAATAGCCGAAGTCTAGTCTTCTAATTGGAAATCAATGGTGGTAACTACCCTTACGGTTTTAATTTGAGGTGTATTCTCATCCCGGTCATTGATGGTAAATAAGCCTTGTCTGGCCGTTCTGATCTTACCTACACTGGCATCTGAATCACGGGCAAATTTTTCAGCCACTTCTCTAGCGTTTTTTGTTGCTTCCTCTATCATTGAGGGTTTAAGGTCATTGAGGCCTGTGAAAATATATTCTATGGGTCTCCAGGTATTTTTTGATTCCAACAGTATCCCTTTAGACATAAGGGTCAAGGATTCAGAAAGGGCTTTTTGGAGTTTTGCCAAGTCATTTGTTCTGACTGTTAACTCTGATTTGGCCAGGTACCGAAATGCGCTATATTGAGCATTGGCATTGTATCTATCTGCCTTAAGATCACTAATGTTGGTACTTCCCTTTGTCAATTCATCCTCAGTAAAACCTTGAGCAATAAAGAAATCGTAGACTTCCTTGTTTTGTTTCTCTATATCTCCGCTTAGGATATTTAAATCATTGGCAGTTAATGAAATATTGATGGGCCAAACGGCTAGGTCTGCGTCTACTTCCCTTTCAGACAAGCCCTTAACTTGAACTGACCTATCGTATTGCTTGCCTATCTTGTGCATATTTCCAATAAAAAAACCTGCGACAATCACGGCAGCACTAAAAAGAAGTGTTTTTAACCAATCAATTTTCATGATCCAAAATTTTAATATAAAATTTAATATAACCTTAATTCTTAAAAATAAGTAACTTCCTTACTTTCAATATTTCTTTATCAATATCAGTGCCATCTTGGCATTTGGGAAGAGGCTTATTTATTGATCAATACTTTAGGGATACAGCAAGTATTGCTTTCTCATTGATTTATAGTTTGATAAACCCGGTTCCCAACTTGCTCTAATTTCACTTTCAGGGACTCCTTCAATGATTTGTTGCCTAAAAAGCCCTGAGCCGATTTGGATCTCAATATTATTCATTTGATTGCTGAGACTTCCATCAAAAAACTTTTCTTTTTCAGGACTGTTTTTATAGAGTTCCATGATCCATTTTAAATTTATTTGTCCGGTTTCTCGCAATAAATCCGTGTTGTAATCACGTAGATCTAGACCAAAACATTCTTGATCCATAAACAATGGACTTTTTGACATGCCTGTGATGCTCTTTGGGATATAGGAAAAGGAATAAATTCCTTTGTAGGCGGGACTTCCGAAAACAGTAAAAGGGAAATAAGTGCCCCTTCCATGGTTGATATATGTGCCCTCAAACATACAAGTAGATGGATACAGAAGTACGGCCTGCTGAGTGTTTAGGTTGGGAGAGGGGGATACCGGTAGGGTGTAGGGCATGGCATGGGCATAGTTGACCACAGGAATAATTTTCAATTTGCATTGCACCTTGTCTTTGAGCCAGCCTTCACCATTCGCCATCAGGGCAAATTCAGCCACAGTTAAACCATGCGACATAGGCAAGGGGAACTGTCCTATTCCGGATTTGTACTTCATGTCTAAAACCGGACCGTCTATCAAATATCCATTAGGGTTTGGCCGGTCAAGGATAAGCAATTCTAAATCATGCTCTTGGCAGGCTTCCATAAGCCGTGCCAGCGCATTGATATTGGTGTAAAACCTACAGCCAACATCCTGCAAATCGTATATCAAAAGGTCAACCTCGCTTAAATCCTCCTTGGAAGGCTTTCTCTTTGAGCCATATAGTGAAACGATTGGAATTCCTGTTTTACTGTCTATTTCATCCTTTACATGAACGCCTGCTCCCACATTGCCTCGGAAGCCATGCTCAGGGCCAAAAACTTTAACGATTTCCACACCGAGGGACTGAAGACTGTCTACCAAGTGCCTCTCCCCAATAATGCTTGTAGGGTTGGCCATAATGGCTACTTTTTTTCCTTCTAAATACGGCAGGTATTTTTCTGTTTGATCTGCTCCGGTTAAAATTTCACTTTCTTGCTCCCAACTCACTTGGGCTCCTGCGTTGAAATTAATCATGGAAAGCAAGCAAAAAATAAAGCCAAGGTTTTTCAATGGTAAGGACATAAGTACATTAATTTGATTGAATATAATAAGGAAAAAGTAAAGCCCAACCTAATTAGACTGAGGTTATTGATGGACTACATATTAAATAACTTCTTTACTATACTTATTCATATAATTTAATGGGGTCATGTCGGTGATTTTTCGAAAAACATCTCGGAAAGCTTTGGGGTCATTGTATCCTACCTCATACATGACTTCATTGATGTTTTTTCTACCTGTTTCCAATGCTCTTTTTGCAGCTTCCACCTTCACCCTTTGGTAGTATTCTACAATGGTATTTGCGGTAGCTTTTTTAAACCGTCTTTCAAATGTTCTCCTGCTAATGGCCAATTCATTGCAGAGCTTGTCTATGGCTAATTTCTCATTAAAATGTTTCTCTATATGTTCCTGTGCCTTCAATACCTCCCTGTCTTGATGTGATTTTTGTCCTGAAAAAACCATAAAGGGAGATTGACTGCTGCGATCAATATCAATCATAAATCCTTTGGCTGCGGCTACAGCTGTATCTCTACCGGCAAATTTTTCTATGAGATACAATATAAGATTGGTAAAGGAATAAGCCCCACCACTGGTGTAAATACCATCGGCCTCAGTCAATATTTTGTCATCTTTTAGCATTGCTTTGGGATAACGTTTTCGAAATTCATTGGCAAACTGCCAGTGTGTCGAGCATTGCCTGCCATCCAAAAGTCCTGTTTCTGCCAGAAAAAATGAAGCCACACAAAGGCTGACCACCTCCGCACCATTTTTATGTTGATTGATGATCCAGGGAAGAAATGGAGTGTTTATTTTTAGGTTTTGATTAAAATCACCATGAATTGCAGGTATAATGATAAGGTCAGATTTACTGACTTGGTCAATCAATATTTCAGGTTTGACGATGAAAAGTCCGTGACTTTGTTCGGTTTGTTTTTCAAGCCCTACTAATTGAATGGTGAAGAGTGGCTTTCTTCCACTTTTAATAAAAAATTCGTTTACCCAATTTAGCATTTGGTGGCTTCCACTAATATTTACCATGCTTGTGTGGCCTCTGGGAATAAGGATTGATACGTGTTTCATCTTTTCTTTTATTAAAATAATTGATGCCGGCCCTAATTACTTAAAGAAAGGTAAATAAAGATTGTGTCGCAATCAACCCCTTAGATTGACGGATTCTACCTTCTTTAATATAAAACTATTCAGCTAACTTTGAAAGGAGCTTTAAGGGAAATGTTTGGAGTTAAAGCATTAGTAAACAGAGCTACCATTTTATTTTGCAAGAGAAAATTGTATTAGAAAAGAGTGTTTAAATAAAGCTGGGTTTGTAATTTATTATTAAAAATATAAATTGATAAGCATTGTTTTACCTTTCTGTTAATTGATAATGAAGGGGATAGGGATGGCTTGCATTCATTGAAATAAAAGTGCTTCTTTAATTTAACTAATTTAAATATACTACATCATGAAAATCAATCCTTATTTAAATTTTGACGGAGATGCTGAAGAAGCATTTAACTTCTATAAATCTGTTTTTGGTGGTGAATTTAGTGCCTTGATGAAAATGAGCGAGGCTCCCGGTGCTGAGAAATTGCCCAAAGAAGAGCAAAACCGGGTAATGCATATTTCTCTGCCCATCGGCAAAGATATTATTCTTATGGCTTCTGATATCATGCCTTCCATGGGACAAACCCTTAAAAAAGGAAACACAAATTATATTTCCCTACATCCGGAAAGCAGAGAAGCAGCAGATCGGCTCTTTAATGGACTATCCGATGGAGGAGAAATTGAAATGCCCATGGAGGATCAGTTTTGGGGAGATTATTTTGGTAGTTTTACTGATAAGTTTGGAATCAATTGGATGGTGAATTACAATCCTGAAAATGCCGAATAATTAGTGTAAACCCAAAGAAAAAAAATACCGATCTTAAGGCAATAAATGGCTGTATGCGTAGCAGGATCAGCACATTTATTGCCTTGTTTTTTTAAATTTGATCCTATCTTCTTTGCAATAATAGGCTGTCCTAGCATAGAAAGAAATAAGCATATTATTCATCTTTAAGCTATCTTTATTTTATTCCGGTAGAGCAGAAAAAAAGAGGATGTCAGTTCTAATTCATTTTGTTTTATTCATTTACTTTTCTAAATATTTACTAGTTCATCTTTGGCATTTTATAAGCTCCTTTTAAAGGATTTCTTATGGTTTAGGTACAGATTTTGGCTATTTTGGCACAATTATTCATTTTTAATTGAAAGAGATAAAATTTCACTTGTAGCCAATCACATTTAAGCTTACCCAATAACCAATGCTAAGAAGAGGCAATCACCAATAGTAAACCTCAGCAGATAAGTCATCACCTGCTTGCAGTCGTGTGGTCTCAAGGCTGAGCAGTATACCTACGGTAACTTTCCTTTTTAATTTATTGAAACATTAACCCTACAGAATTTATTTAAAATGAATGCAGCACAAAAATTAGGTTTTTCAGAAAGCACCAAGCTTTTGATAATCCATGCAGATGATGCAGGGCTTGCACATGCTGAAAACAGAGCAACCATTCAATCTCTACAAAGAGGGGTTGTAAATTCGTACAGTATCATGGTACCTTGTCCATGGTTTTATGAAATGGCTATTTTTGCCAAAAATAATCCCCAATATGACAATGGGGTTCACCTGTCCTTGACCTGTGAATGGGAAAAATATCGGTTTGGCCCGGTGCTGCCTGTTTCTGAAGTTCCAAGTTTAGTCGATGAAAACGGCTTTTTCTTTAAGAAGAGGGACAAGCTAGCCCAAAATGCCACAGTTGAACACGTTGAGAAAGAACTAACCGCCCAAATTGAAAGAGCCCTGAAATTTGGAATCAAACCTACCCATATTGATTCCCATATGTATAGTGTCGGCGCCAAGCCTGAATTTTTAGATGCCTATCGCAGAATCGGGAAAAAATACAAATTACCCCTGGTACTTAGTAAGCAGCTTTTTGAAATGGTAGGCCTAGAAGTGAAGCTGTCTAGTTATGAAGAAGAGCTATTTGTCGATAATGTGCATATGGGAGATTTCAAGTATTTTGAAAAAGGAGAACTAGCAGGTTTTTATGCTACTGTTTTAGACAAGTTGGAGGGAGGGTTAAACTTGATTTTAATTCATCCTGCTTTTGACGATGATGAGATGAAAGGAATAACCATAAATCATCCCAATTTTGGTTCGGAATGGAGACAGATAGACTTTGACTTTTTTACCAATGAGGAGGTCAAATCAAAACTCAAAGAGCAAAACATTCAATTGATTACCTGGGATGAAATTAGAAAAAAAATATACGGGGGCTAATGCATATAACTCAAAACAGTTATTGTCTTTTAAGGCTTACTAATGACTGATTATTCAAGCATATTTTGAGCTTTAGCGAAAGGAAAATTAGCTAGAATCTTTTTTAGCATAACTTTCAATGCCGCAATATAAAATTTAATGCATCATTTTATTAAATATGCTATTTTGATGAGGCCCATCAAGTGCCTGCTTTCTTTTCCTTCCCATAAAATCCCACAATCTCAGTTGGGAGATTTTATGGGTATCTCGATTTTTGACTTGCTATCAGTTAACCGGCACTTTGACTTTTTTCTATGTAAATGAGCAATTAAGATTTAGACGCTAGACAATGCATTAACATTAAATTTTTCTTGCTATTGATCGATAAGTCATAGAATTATAGAAGATTTGGTTAAATTGGCTTATAAATTAGTTGTTGAAAGTCAGGGACTATATTTTTAATAATTGAACAGTTAAAATAATAGTTCTGCGAATGAAAACTTCTCTTTTTTTAATGGTCTTTCTACAAGGGCTGATAATTTCATCTTGTTCCTCAAATCCTGATAAAAGTGAGCATACCGAGTCGAATGAAAAGCGTCCTGTGCTTTCAGATACAATTAATAAGGCCACTTCTATTGAGGATACGCTAAATACAAATGCACTATTGGAAAAGAAAATAGCGAAAGATTCAACAGACGCAGATCCTACAATAAACGCTGTTGTTTTGGTGGATGAAGATCCAAAACCATTAAATTTAGGCGAGATTTATCAGGCTATTGGCTACCCTTCCAAAGCCAAAGAAGCAGGAATTGAAGGCAGTGTAGTTGTCAGAATCCTCGTTGGGCAAAATGGCGAATATTTAAAGCATAAGATTGTCACAAATGCACACCCTTTACTGAGTAACTCGGTTGATCTTGAGGTAAAAAACCTTCGGTTTACTCCTGCAATGAAAGCAGGGCAACCTGTAAAAGTTTGGATAAATTTACCTTTTAAATTTAAATTGGTGAATTAAGTTGAAAATGATATGTATGCATTTTTTTTCTATTGCGATAGCGTTCAATTGATTCATTATAAGAGATTATACTTGCATACGACCTTAACTGCTGTTGTTAGGTTAGCTTATTTCCCAACTGCATAAGTAAACAGTCAAAAGAAGGACATTTTAGGGAAAAATGTAAATATTAGAAAATACAGGTAGCCGCTTAATCGAAGTTTATAATTAAAGTTAATATTGAAGATCCAAAATACAATATAGAAAATGAATAAAATAATTATTACCACAACAGACACCATACCGGGAAAAGAAATAGTCGAAATTTTAGGTATAGCCAGAGGAAGTACTGTAAGATCCCGAAATATTGGCCGAGATATTTTTGCAGGACTGAAAACCATAATTTGAGGGGAAATTGAAGAATACACCAAATTACAAGCCCATTCAAGGGAGCAGGCTATGCAAAGAATGGTTCATGATGCACAGATCCTTGGTGCAGATGCAATTGTGAGCGTTAGGCTTACTACCTATATGGTAATGGAAGGAGCATCAGAAATCTTAGCCTATGGAACAGCTGTAAAGTTTACCTGAAATGGAACCGTTTTTTAAACTGATTATGGGCATTCAGTGGGTTTTGGGGCGTCATTTTAGTTATATTCATTTTCCTGATGATTAGGCGAATCAATATCAAAGATGAGGAAAACTTTGAAGATCGAGACAACTAAAATTCATCATAATTTACTCATCTGTTATTTTATTATTAGCGAATGCTTATTTGAGAAACCATTCTTTTGAACTATTGAATTATTGGTTAAATTCTAATACTAGGGTATTAGTTTTAATAATGGGCTTTAGGTAAATTTTTATACCTGGCTTATACGATCAACTGAGAAATTATGGGTTAAGGCTAATAAAAATTGAAAACTTTCAATATTTTCATTTACATTTTATCCTTCTCTCAACTTGGATCAGTTCGTCCTCTGGTTGAGTACGCACAAAAATGCTAGGCTATCTTAGAATTACTCCTTATTTTTTTCCGTAGCTTCCTTCTGGCTTTCAGCATCCCAAGCATGATCGTTAATGCTGAAGCGTCGCTTTAGCTCAAAGGAAACGAGGTTTTCCTGCATTTCTATGGACTTTTTCATTTTGGAGATAAGGGTGTTTTTGTCATGTTTTACCTTAACCAGTTCCTCCAAAGAGTCTTCATCATATTTAATGAAATTTTGGCCTAATACATGCACTGTATGCGCTCTAAAACCTAGTTTTACCAGTACATCTTTCCCTAATTTTACCGCACTTTCCAAATTTTGTATGTAAACGTGGGAAACCTCTAGATCTTTTAATTCAATGGCTTCCAGTTTGTCTTTTGCTCGCACCATCAGTTCCAAGTTTGGAAAATGCTTTTTGACCAATGAAACCAAGTGGTAATTGGTTTCAGGATTTCTGATGGCAGAAATAAGAATATTTGCCTCCCCGGCCCCGGCCATTTCCAGTAGGTCTACCCGCGTAACATCTCCATAATATACCTCAAATCCCATTTTCCTCAGCAGGTCAACTCGGTCAGAGTCGTTGTCCAGAATGGTAGCTTTTATTCCATTCGCCCTTAAAAATCTTCCCACTGTACTGCCATAGTTAGAAAAACCTGCAAGAATTACCTTGTTGGATTCTTCCATTTCATCATGAGGCTTATCGTCTTTCTCTTTGGTGCCAATATAGGGGAGGAGAAGCCGTTCATTGAGCAATAATAACAGCGGAGTAAAAGTCATGCTTATGGCAGTCACAGCCATAAAAATCTCTGTTGTTTTTGCATTCATGATATGTAATTCGGTGGCAAAGGAGAAGGTGACGAAGGCAAACTCACCGACTTGGCTTAGACCTAAAGCAAATATTAGGTTTTGATCTGTGCTAATTTTATTCACCTTGCCAATCCCAAAGAGAACTAGACTTTTTATCAACAAAACAGAAAGGGCAATGGCAAAAACCATCAATGCATTTTCGCTGATCAATCCAAAGTTAATGGAGGCACCGACTGCGATAAAAAACAATCCTAGTAATAAGCCCTTGAATGGTTCCAGGTCGCTTTCCAGTTCATGCTTAAATTGTGAATTGGCCAATACCACGCCACCTAGAAAAGTGCCCAAGGCAGGGCTCAAGCCTACCATCTCCATAAGGAAAGCAATGCCAAATACCACCAGCAAGGCTCCACCTACAAAAAGCTCTCTTAACCTGGTTTTTGCCACCAAACTTAGCATGGGGCTTATTACATAGCGTCCTGCTACCACTATTAATATGACCGCACCGAAGACCAATATCGTTTGCAGCCAACCTGGAAACTGGGAAATAAGGCTCATATGTTCCATGTCCACGTCTGAGCTGGCAGCCAAGGCGATTAAAGGCAATATGGCTAGAATTGGAATTACCGCAATGTCTTGCATCAATAGCACCGCAAAAGAATTTCTTCCTGCAGCAGTATTCATTTGATCTTTTTCTTTGAGCGACTGCAAGGTAATGGCTGTTGAGGAAAGGGCAAGGGAAGTACTTATAGCAAGGGATTGTCTCCACCCGGTACCTATAAAATAGAGGAAGCCAAAAAAGATTAAGGTGGTTAACAAAACCTGTGAAAGCCCTACCTTGGTAATCATCTGCCTCATTTTCCATAGTTTGGAAGGCTCAAGTTCCAAGCCAATAAGAAATAACATCATGACCACTCCAAATTCTGCAAAGTGCATGATGTCTTCTCCTTCCTCCCCAATAAAGCCGAAAATATAAGGGCCGATGATTATGCCTGCTAGCAAATAGCCCAAAACAGAGCCCATTCCAATTTTTTTGGCTAAAGGAACACATATTACTGCGGCAGAAAGGTAAATGATGGCCTGAAATAAAAACCCGTTTTCCATGATGCTATTGGTTGAAGTCGTTTAAAAAGTTAAGCTTCATTAAACTTTCTAGCTCTTTCTTATCCCTAAGATGCAGGATAAGGGATTTAAAGTCGTTGGCTTCTTTTTGCAAATTGTGTACGCTTATATTATGGGTTCCAGCTACATGAAAGGGAGGCAAATAAATCATGTTGCAGAGGCTTGCTGTTTGCTTATAAGGCAATAAGAATTCTTTTAAAGGATAACCATGATGACCTTTTTCACTGTAAGCATCCGGAGAGCCTCCCGTACTAATGGCATTGAATAGGTATTTTCCCTTGAGGTAGATACCATTGTGTCCATAGGCCCAGTTGTATTCCAAGACCAAATCCATCCATTGTTTCAAAAGAGGCGGAGCAGCATACCAATACAAGGGATGCATCCATATGATGATATCGGCCCCAAAAAGGGCTTCCTGTTCATGCTGAACATCTATATTAAAATCCGGATAGCGCTCATATAAATCGGTGATTTGAACATTGTCCAAACCACTAATAGCATCCAAAAGGTTTGCAATAACTCTTGAATGCTCCAATTTGGGGTGTGCCATCAGGACCAGTATATTTTTCATCTTTGTTTAAATAAGCAATAATAACATTTCAGGCAACCGAAATAAGAATATTCAGTGAAAGTTTCCAAGTTATTGGGCTGATTTTGCCTGAAAACAGAACTTGCATGATAGGCAAATGCCTAATTGTCTATTGACCCAATATGGGCCGGATCATAGTCATTTCAGGTTGAAAGATAGCCTTCAATAACCAAAGCTAGTTATTTTTTTGCATAGATAGGAAAGCTTTTCCGGTTAGGGACAAGTATTTGCACGCAATTAAGTGCTAATTATTCCATCGTCAACCCTTTCCGAAATCTTTGAAAAAAATGAATCACCTTTTAAATTACCGAAGGCTGAGATTGTATAGGAACAATACATGGAAGGGAATGATCCAAGCTAAATTTTAATGAGATCAATACAATAGCTTATCGTCCCTCTCAATACCTGCAAATATGGGCTATTAGTATAAAATGAATTGGACTGAATTAGTTTAATTATACATTTACTATTGATAATGAAAACAAAAATTTTTTATGTAATAATACCTATTTTTTTAATTGAATTTTTACACTTAAAGGTTTGGATTTATAATAAATTTCACGCAAATTGGAGAAGAGTTAATGAATAAGGTTTTGAGATAGCCAACTGTAACAATTAACCTTTGTTTGGGTTAATTTAATATTTTTCCAAAACCTTAATGAATACTTTTAAACTGACTATTATTTATTCATTCTGACATATTGTGGGATTTTTTAATTCCTGTTGTCTTGTTGTTTCATTTCTGTTATACTGACTGATGATTTTTGAAGTTTTTCAATTTCC
>NZ_CAXBOC010000024.1:0-20416 GCF_963976465.1 uncultured Cyclobacterium sp.
TTGCTATTTTTATTCCACAATGTGAAGGCTCAAGAAAATAAACGCCCTTTAAACCATCAGGATTATGATGCCTGGGAGAACATTAAAAGTAAGCAAATATCAAATGATGGAAATTGGGTCTCGCTGGAGATTTCCTTACAAGATGGTGACGGAAGGCTGGAACTGTTTGAGGGTAGTTCTAAAGAGAATAAAGCATCTTTTCCGCGACTAAGCAATGTGGCTTTTTCTTCAGACAGTGATTGGTTGATTGGTTTGATTCAACCGGAAAAGGATAGCATTCGCAAATTAAAACTCAATAAGGTAAAGAAAGAAGATTTCCCAAAGGATAGCTTATTGCTCGTTAATTTGAAAAGTGGAGAAAAAACAAAAATTTCTGATATCACAGGTTTTAAATTACCCAAAAAAGAAAAAAGATGGTTTGCTTACCACCAATCCACCATGGCAGTCCTTGACTCAAGTGCAAACAAGACTGATTCAAAAGACGACAAGACATATGATTTAAAGGTGCATGAATTTGGCACAGATAAGACCTATAACTTTACCAAAGTATTGGATTATGGTTTTTCTGATAATGGGGAGCGCATGTATTTGGTCAAAAAAGTACTTGATACTGTAGCCGCGTCAAAATCCTTAACCATCCTTCATTTGGAATCCGGTCATATGATAAAGCCCATTGAGAATTTAACTTCTTATAAGTTTCCTGTCTTTTCTTCAGAAGGAGATCAATTTGCCATTTTGACTAGCCAAACAGCTCCTGAAGAGGAGTTAAAATCTTATCAATTAATGCTACTGGATGCCAGGGATGAGCTCAGGGTCTTAAAGGAAGTGCCGAATGTTCCTGCACATAATATAAGTGAACATTACTCCCCAGCATTTTCAAGTTCCGGTAAGTTGTTGGTTTTTGGATGGCAGCCAATGCCCAAAGATTACCCCTATTCAGAAGACACGACTATTTTGGAGGAAGAAAGGGTGGAAATTGATATTTGGGGCTGGCAAGACAAGGAGATTCAGCCCATGCAAATAAAGAACCTAAAAAATAAAGAAAAAGAGAGCAATCTCGCCGTTTACCATATCGATACCGATGAGATCATTGATTTGGGAGGGACTAATAGTAGTCAAGTGCATTTCAATCGATTTAAACAAGGGGATTGGGCCATCAAACGTGACAACAGCCCTTACAGAAGGAATTACAGTTGGGACATCCAATCCGGAGAAGACCTAAGCAGGATCAATTTGAATACCGGAGATGTGGAATTATTGAAAGAAAATGTGATGGGTAGGCCAAAGGTTTCACCCGCAGGGAAATATGCGTATTGGTACAATGCTCCGGACAGCTCCTGGAAAGCCATAGATTTAAAAAGTAAGATTGAAATTGACCTCACAGCGGAAATTGAAGATGATTTTTACAATCAACTACACGATAGCCCTTCCTTACCCGGAAGCTATGGAAATGCAGGTTGGACAACATCTGATCAATATTTTCTCATTTATGGCCAATATCATATTTGGAAAGTGAACCCATTGCAGACACAAAAAGCTGAAAACCTTACCAAGGGTGAGTCTGAAAATGACCACATCACCTATCGATTGGTGAATTTGGATGCTGAACAGGATTATTATGAGCTAAATAAAGAAATGGTGCTAAGAGGTTTTGACCAGGATAGCAAAAGTAGTGGTTATTTTCTTGGAGATTGGGAAGGAAATAAACAGCCCAAAGAATTGATTTTTGGAGAAGCCAATTACAGTGGATTGAAAGTTTCTGATGACCATAGTCATTTTATTTATCAAAAGGCTACTTTTAAAGACAGCCCTAATGTTTTCTATACCAATGCAAATTTTAGAAAGCAGGAACAATTAAGTGAAATTAATCCGCAGCAAAGTAAGATTAAATGGGGAGAAGTAGAATTGGTAGACTTTTTATCCAATGATGGGGATTCGATGAAAGGCCTGCTTTTTAAGCCTGAAAATTTTGACCCTCAAAAGAAATATCCCATGATGGTTTATTTTTACGAGAGAAGATCTGATGCACTGCACCATTATTACTCTCCTGTACCTTCAGCTTCCATTATTAACATCCCCTATTTTGTAAGCAATGACTATTTGGTTTTCGTACCGGATATTAAATACAAAATTGGTCTGCCGGGCCCCAGCGCTTTTGACTGTATTGTTCCGGGAGTCCAGGCAATGATAGCAAAAGGTTTTGTTGACAAAGAAAATATTGGAATACAAGGACAAAGTTGGGGTGGTTATCAAGTGGCATACGTTATTACCCAGACCAATATGTTTAAAGCAGCAGGAGCAGGAGCCCCTGTTGTGAACATGACCTCTGCCTATGGAGGTATTCGCTGGGGTTCAGGGATGAGTCGGATGTTTCAATACGAACAAACCCAGTCAAGAATAGGAGGGACACTTTGGGAAAAGCCTTCGCATTTTATTGAAAACTCTCCATTGTTTTTTACTGATCGAGTAGAAACCCCTACGCTAATCATGCACAATGACAGAGATGGTGCTGTACCTTGGTACCAAGGGATTGAGTTTTTCATGGCTTTAAAAAGAAATAATGTTCCTTCCTGGTTGTTGGTTTACAATGGTGAGGATCATAACCTTAAAGAAAGAAAAAATAAAAAAGATTTGAGCATTCGCTTGTCTCAGTTCTTTGACCACTACCTAAAAGGGGCAAAGGCTCCATTATGGATGACGGAAGGAATTCCGGCCATAGAAAAAGGCAAGACTTTAAAATATAAGTTAAGTGAGGACTAGAAATTCCGTACTTAATTTTTGATTGTCAAGATATTAATGCTTTTTTTCCAAGAATGGGAAGGTAGTTATTTCCTTTTTGACGAGCCACGGATAATTAATTCATGCCTAAGTGTAATGGTATTGGTTTTTTGAAGAATTTCGTGATGCTCATCATCCAGGTGGTTGATTAAGTTTTTCATGGCTACTTCTCCCATATGATAGCTTGGGTAATTTATTGTGCTAAGGTTTGGCTCTACCATTCTAGAAATTAGGTCATTGTTGAAACCTACAATGGCAATATCCTCGGGTACTTTTATGTTTCTTCTTTTCAAAGCCATCAGGCAACTGGCAGCACAAGTGTCATTTGAAACGAGTAGGCCGTCCGGTTTTGGGTCAAGTTTTAATATTTGTTCAACAATCCGTTCACCAGATTCTTCTCCTAAGTCATTATTGATTACATTTTTTTCTTCAAGAACAATACCGTGATCTAAAAGGGCGTATTTATATCCTTTTAAGCGATCGGCGTAAACATTTATTTTTAGATTACCTAAAACATGGACAATTCGCTTACATCCTTCTTTGATTAAATGACTGGTAGCATCGTATATGGCTTGGGTATTGTTGATTACTACTCCTGTACAATTGTTGTTTTCAGGAACCCTGTCAAAAAATAAAACCGGAATATGTTTTTTAAAAAACGGAGAGAAATGCCCTATATCGTCAGTAGTGCCGGCTTTTGATACCAAAAGACCATCAACTCTGCTATTAAACATGGTTGTTGCATTCGAAATTTCCTTTTCCAAAGACTCAGTTGATTGACTGATTACCAAGTTGTAGCCGGCCTGGGTTGCGATCTCTTCCATTCCTGCCATAACCGAGGATTGGAAGGGACTATTTAATTTCGGAATAATAACGCCAATGCTTTTTGACCTTTTTTTACGAAGACTGGAAGCGAATATATTGGATTGATACCCCATTTTTTTTGCCGTAGCAAGGATTTTTTCCTTTGTATTTTCTTTGACTCGTGGGTGGTTACTAAGGGCCCTACTCACCGTAGTAGGGGACAATCCGACTACTTTGGCAATGTCGTAAATCGTTGTTTCTTTATCCATTTATTAGGTTACTTGGCGATAATTAGACATAATACTACTTAAAAATATTGAATAATGCAACCGATTTCAATGGTTAGGGATTTAAGCATACTATTTCTGTGTAATGATTTTCATCCTTTAAATAAAGGTAAAATTTTAAAATAAGTCTAAAAATAAAATTATATCTACCCAGTTGTTGTCAGTTTAATCATTTTTCTTCCTATTATTTACAATGTCAATAGAAATTGAACCTAGAAAATTTCATTTTCAGTGGTTTTTCTACTTCAAATGTGTTAAAATAATTTATGAAATCGGTTGTATTGAATTAAATATATTGATATGTTTACGGTAAGAGACGTATAATGCAATATCCCAATAACGCTACAATATGAAATTAAATCAACTCCTCTGTTCATTAATGGTATGTTTGCTCCCTTTGGTAGGAAAAGGACAAACCCTTGCAAAGATATCATTGGACGATGTGGTGCCTTCCAAATTTGCTTACCCTATATCCATAGATTTAAATTCCATCACAGAGCTACCGGATTCACTATTGACACTGGTAATTATAGGCGAGGGCCAACCCTATGAAATCCCTTTTCAATTAGATAATCTAAATGGGAGGAAGTTGACTTGGATGGTGAAACCAATAGAAGGAAGAACCAGCTATACCTATGAGCTCCGCAAGACCGAGAATAAAAGAGTGGGCGAACAATTTTTTTCTTTGGATTTAAGTGAAAAAGCCCTGGTTATCAAAAAAGAAGGTTTGGATTTATGGCAATATAACCAAGGTTTGGCCATGCCTCCAGAGGGAGTAGCTCCTGCTTATGCCCGAAGTGGATTTGTACATCCCATGCGAACACCTGAAGGGCTTTCATTGACAAGAATTCAACCTTCAGATCATTACCATCATTATGGCCTTTGGAATCCTTGGACAAGGGTGGGGTATAAAAATGACACGATTGATTTTTGGAACTTGAATGATAAGCAGGGTACTGTTAGATTTGCGAATTTTGTAAATAAAACATCAGGTCCGGTTTATGCAGATTATAAGGTTTTGCATGAACATGTGGTTTTGAAAGACAGGGAAGTTCCGGAGGTAGCTTTTACTGAGGTACAGGGAGTAAGGATTTTTGCAGAAAAAGAAGATGACAGTTATTATTTGGCCGATATTAGTATTGTGCTGAATACGAATCCGGAAGATTCAGTCGTCCTCCAAGAATATAGGTATGGAAGCTTAGGTTGGCGGGCAACTGAATTGTGGAACCGGTACAATAGTGAAGTGATTACTTCGGAAGGTTTGGATAGAAAATCGGCCGATGGCAGCTTGGCAAGGTGGTGCATTGTGCAAGGAGAGCTAGGAGAGGATTATGGGGCTGTAGTTATGATGTCCTTCCCGGCAAACTTCAATCATCCGGAACCGCTTAGGATCTGGCCGGAAGATATATATGATAGAGGGGATATGTATGCCAATTTTGCTCCTACAAAAAATAAAGATTGGGTGCTTGATTCCGGCAAGGCTTATCAGCTTAATTACAGGTTTTTAGTATCTTCGAAGAAAATTGGGCCAGAGGAAGCAGAAGAAGCTTGGAAACATTTTGCCCAGTCTCCAATCACCATAGAAAAATTTTAGTGTCCAATTAATATAAGTTCTAAACCAACCATTGATAATGTTAAGTCGTTCAAGAAATTCAACTTTTATAAAACAAGTACAATTGGCCATTTTTATGGCTGTCTTTGTCTTGTTTAGTAATTTTTCAGCTGATGCCAAACCACCCAAGAATCACTTAAAGAATAAAAATGTTTTGGTTTTTTTCAAGAATGGAGAAGGCTTTGTTCATGATAACGTTCCTTTTGCTGTCGCTAGTCTTGAAAAATTGTCGGTAAAGTATAAATTTAATGTAACGGCGACCGATGATGCGGGTTACTTTACCGAAGAAAACCTAAAGACCATCGATCTAATGGTTTTTCCAAGTACAAACAATGAAGTTTTTACCGATAACAGTCAGCGGTTGGCATTCAGAAGGTATATTCAATCGGGAGGTGGAATCGTGGGTATTCATTCAGCAGTAGGTACGGAAAGAAATTGGGAGTGGTTCAAAATGCTTATTGGAGGAAGGTTTGTTTGGCATCCAAAATTCCAAGAGCTTGCCATCACCAAAATTGACCCAAGTCATGTTTCCATGGATGGATTACCCAATATTTGGAAAAAGGAAGATGAATGTTACCTGATGAAGGAACTTTATCCCGGAATAAAAGTAGTAATGGCTCATGACCTTACCTCTTTAAATGGAGATCAAAATGATAAAGTTAAAGAATTAACCGCCTCTTTTCACAGATATTACCCAGCCGTATGGCATCAAGACTTTGATGGGGGGGTTGCATGGGTGACAGCTTTAGGTCATCATAAAGATGACTATGAAAACCCTGTGTTTTTAAAACATATTTATCAGGGGATGAACTATGTAGCAGGTCGCATAAACAAAAAGGACTATACCCAAGCTTATGCTAAAGCTTGGGACAGTCCCGTACAATTTAAATAAAATAATAATTATCCATAAGTAGCTATAAGTCTATAGAACGAAAAAAAAATGTTTCTATGAAAAACCTCAAAAATAACAGTGAATCCAGAAGGAACTTTATAAAATCTACCGGCAAAGGAGCTATAGCTGCTTCTTTGGCCGCTACAGGGTTTCCAACCATTGTTCCCGCTTCAGTATTAGGAAAAAATGCGCCAAGCAATAAGATCAATATCGGTCAAATTGGTTTTGGAAGGATTGGCAAGACCCATGACCTGCCTGAAACAATTAAGAATGACATTGCAAGGGTAATAGCAGTGGCTGATGTGGACAGCAATCGTGGTTTACAAGGTAAGAAGTGGATTGAAGGAGTATACGAAAAAAAGACCGGTAAAGCCAAATATATTGACGTCAGTGTCTATGACGATTACAAGGAAATGATTCAACGCAAGGATTTGGATGCGGTAATCATCAGTACTCCGGATCATTGGCATGCGCAGCCGGCTATGGAAGCAGCTCTTGCAGGAAAAGATATCTACTTGCAAAAACCTACCTCTCTAACCATTGAAGAGGGTAGAATGCTGAGTGATACGGTGCATAGGACAGGTGCTGTTTTTCAAATGGGGAGTCAGCAAAGGTCTCAAAACCCCTGGCCACAATTTAAAAGAGCATGTGAATTGGTTCGCAATGGTCGTATAGGAAAAGTTGAAAAAATCTTTATTGGTTTGCCCGGAGATCCGGCTGGAGGAATTGCATCTGAGATGCCGATTCCAGAAAACCTTAATTATGAAATGTGGTTAGGTTCAACACCTTGGGTGCCTTATACGCTGGATCGCGTTCATTCTCAAAATGACATTACTTCCAGGCCCGGTTGGTTACGTTGCGAGCAGTTTGGTGCAGGGATGATTACAGGTTGGGGAGCCCATCATTTGGATATTGCCCATTGGGGAATGGGTAAAGAGTATTCCGGCCCAATTGAAGTTGAAGCGACAGCTTCATTTCCTACTGAAGGCTTATGGTCAGTTCATGGTGATTTCCATGTTAAGGCCAAGTATGACAATGATGTTATTATGGAAGTGAGTGGAGATTATCCCAATGGTGTTCGATTTGAAGGAACCGAAGGCTGGATTTTTGTTGCAAGAGGAAATGTTGGTGTGACAGCCAGTGATCCGGTACCCGGAGGCAAAGCAAGTGAGGCATTTAAAGCGAGTGACCAAAAGATTCTTACTTCTGAAATAGGGCCTGATGAGATCCATCTTTATGAAAGTGAAGAACAACATAAAAATTGGCTTGACTGTATCGTTTCAAGAGAGCAGCCCATCGCCCCAGTAGAAGTAGCGCATAGGTCATGCAGTGCTTGTTTGGTTTCTCATATAGCCATGAAACTTCCTAGGAAACTGTATTGGGATCCTGTTAAGGAGAAATTTAAAAACGACGATGAGGCCAATGCAATGCTATCTCGTCCTCAGAGGTACCCTTATGGAACGAATAATGTAATATGATCCAACCATTATAGTAAATATGACATTAAATCAAAGCTGGCGTTGGTTTGGTCCCAATGACCCGGTAAGTCTTAGAGATATACAGCAGGCAGGAGCTACAGATGTAGTTTCTGCCTTGCATTATATACCCCATGGAGAAGTTTGGCCTCTGGAAGATATTTTGGAAAGAAAAGCCCTTATCCAATCGGTAGGTTTAAAATGGTCTATTGTAGAGTCTGTACCTGTACATGAAGCCATTAAAACCAGAAATGAAGAGAGCGAATTTTATATAGAAAATTATATTCAAACCTTAAAAAACCTCTCTAAAGCAGGCCTAAACCTTGTTTGTTATAATTTTATGCCAGTGCTGGATTGGACTAGGACAGACCTCTCGTATTCATTAGCCAATGGAGCTAAAGCATTGTATTTTGATTGGGCGGATTTAGCGGCTTTTGATCATTTCATACTGCAACGGAAGAATGCCTTTTCGTTTTATTCCGAAGAAGTTGTAGAATTAGCTACAAGTCGATGGGCCGAAATGAGCGAGGTTAGAAAAAAGGAACTTTCAGATATTGTACTCATGGGAGTGCCTACCGAAAAAAGCATGTCTAAGGAAGACTTGATGAAAAGCATTGGCATCTATGCAAAAATAGGGAAATCAGGACTGAGGGATAACCTTGTTTTTTTTCTGAAGTCCATACAACAGACCTGTGAAACGGAAGAAATCACCATGACCATTCATCCTGATGATCCTCCATATCCCATTTTAGGTTTGCCTAGAATTGCTTCAGATAAGGAGGACTTACTATACATTATTAGCCAGGTTCCCGAATCCTTTAATGGAATTTGTTTTTGTACTGGTTCACTTGGTGCAGGAGGGCACAATGCACTACCGGATATTCTTTCTAGAATTGGTGATAGGGTACATTTTGCTCATTTGAGAAATGTTAAAAAGAACAGTAGAGGGGATTTTTATGAAGCGGAACACTTAGATGGTGATGTAGACATGGCTGCGATTATGCAACAACTAATAGCCTTGAATAAAAACCGAGAGAGGCCTATCTTCTATAGACCTGACCATGGCCATCAAATATTGGATGACCTTAAGAAGGAAACCAATCCGGGGTATTCAGCCATTGGTCGTTTGAAAGGTTTGGCTGAGCTAAGGGGATTGGAAATAGGTTTGGATAGGTAGTAGTTGGTTTAGGGAAAAACCTGTCATAGGCTCAACTATACGTTTCAAAATCAATTGGACTATTGGTGCTAATTTAGCTCCGGTTTTGTGCTAATCTACAATCCAGAAAATCAAAATTTTTCTAAAAGGCATGAAACCTCCTTTTAAATAATTATCAAGTTCTTGTTAACAATAGAATTATTTGGCTCCTTCAGTATAATAATCGTTTGAAATTTTGAGAAAAGGGAATTACCTTGTTATTTCATTGCAATAAAGCAAATTGATTAACCCATTCGAAGAAAAAATGTCCTTCCAAAAACCAATGATAAGTAAAATTTCCTTTAAGGTAGCGTTTGATGGCGGTATTTTAGGCCTTATTATTTTGGCTTTAATTCTCAATCCATTGATGCTACACAATAGCCTGGGACAAAACATTGAAATGCCAATAAAAGGCTTTTGTGCGCACAGAGGAGCCATGACAAGTCATCCTGAAAACACCATTCCGGCATTTGAACAATCCATCGCCTCAGGTGCTCAGATGATTGAGTTTGATGTTCAATTTAGCAAGGATTCTGCCCTTATCATTATGCATGATGGGACATTGGACAGGACTACCAATGGAAGTGGGGAAGTAGCCTTGATGGATTCAAGGGACATTAGAAGTTTGGATGCAGGAAGCTCGAAGGACAAAGCTTTTTCTGGGACCAAGGTGCCTGTATTAAGAGAAGTTTTAGAGATGATGCCTGCTAATATTTGGTTAAATGTTCACCTTAAAGGTGGGTATGAGTTGGGTAAAAAGGTGGCGGCTCTTATTCTTGAAATGGGCAAAACGCATCAGGCAGTCATGGCAGTGATGGCAGATGCGGCAAAAGGGGCCAGGTCAGTATCAGACAAAATCTTGATTTGCAATATGGAGAGGCAATCGGGAGGGTTAGACTATGTTGAAGGAACCATTGCTATGAATGCCAATTTTATTCAATTAAAGGGTGCGATTACTCCGGATTTTAAAAGTTATACCAAAAGCCTTCATGAAAAAGGTATAGGTATCAATTATTTTGGGACAGATAACCCTGAGGTTTTTAAGCAATTGTTTGACCTGGGAATTGAGTTTCCCTTAGTCAATGACATAGTTACGGCCATGCAATATGCCGATGAATTTGGGGTTAAACCCGTGGTTCCCAGTTATAGTGCTCTAAAGAAACCTTAATTAAAAGAATTTATTTGAGCTTTGGGTGGCAATGAATGGTCACTATTAAGTGGAGCCTTTCTAGGCAGGATAGGTGGCAAAACTTTCCGGAATTTTATTCCAAAAAATTTATAATTTAAAAGAAATTGACATTACCGATTTTTTTAGATCTCATTTTTATTTGATAGCTAATTTGTTTGTAATCAGGTGTTAAGCCTGATCTCTTTCCTATTGAAGGGCTGGGTAATAGAAATACCTTAATCATTTTATTTTAGTTATTTCGTGAAATTTTAATTTTTTTGATAAATAAAAAATAGCTTTATTTAGCGGTCAAAATGTCCTATAAAGCTAATTGAACTTAACTGATAAAGATCTTAGTCGTCTCCTTTATAAAGGGAAAGAGGAAGCTTTCAATGCTATTTACGAGAAGTATTGGAAGAAGCTATATGTTTATGCCTTTAAAATTTTTGAGGACCAGATTGTTTGCGAAGATATTGTACAAGAGGTATTTGTAAAGTTATGGGAAAGGGCGCAGTCAAATGAAATTGAAAAGCTAGAGAGCTATCTATTTAGGGCGGTAAAATTTCAAGCGATGAATGCCATAAGGAACTTAAAACCAACGACTGATCTTGAACAGTTTTTTAATCATTTGCCGGATAATTTGGGTGTAGATTTGCTTTTGGAAGAAAAAGAAATGGCGTCAAATTTGGAGGTTATCATCAATCAATTACCCGCTAAGTGTAGGAAAGTTTTTATTCTAAGTAGAGAAGAACAAATGTCCAACAAAGAAATTGCCGGCCAATTGAATATATCAATCCGAACAGTTGAAGCCCATTTGAATAAAGCCTTAAAATTTATTAAAAATAATATGAACGGAATAATTTTTTGTTTTTCTCAAATTTTCAATCTGTAATTTGTATATTTTTTTTAATTTCTATTTTATTTAAAATTATAATTTAAAAATACGCCGTTAGTTTACTTAATAAATTATTAAAAGTACCTTTTTGTTTAAATAAATTTTTTATTTTCTAAGTGTGAAGTGCGTTTGATGTTACTTATATTTTGACAAGCATGAAATCAATGAACAAAGAAATATTTATTACTTTACTAAAGAAGCAGGCCAATGGAGAGGCTAGTAGAGAAGAAATAGATCAAATAAGACAGATATTAGATCTAATTCAAAGGCGGGAAATAGATTGGTCACTTTCTCCGGCAGAGGAACAGGTCCTGAAAAACAATGTCAAGCTAAGAATTGATGAAAGGAGAAAGAGTAAGCAGGTTTCCTTTAAACCCTTGACCATTCTTAAATGGGCAGCAGTTTTATTGATCGGTTTTTCACTTACCTATATTTTATATTCTTCCGGCTTTGGAAGTAATAATGACCATGGTTGGGTAGATAAAGTAACCAGTCAAACTCAGAAAGGAACCTTTACCTTACCGGATGGTTCTACAGTTTTTTTAAATACCAATTCTCGTATCCGTTTTCCACTGAAATTCTCCGAAGACAAAAGAGAGGTGATCTTAGAGGGAGAAGGGTTTTTTGATGTAGTGAAAAACAAGCAAAAACCATTTGAGGTAATTAGCAATGGCGTTTTAACACGGGTATTAGGAACTTCCTTTAATATTAATGCAACCAATGAGGAATTGGTGGAAGTGATAGTTGCCAGTGGAAAGGTTGGTGTAACAAATGATCTCACTGAAGGGGCAAAATTAAATCGAATCGCCCCGAACCAAAAAGCAACTGTCAACCGGTTCAAAGAAAAAGTTGATGTGGAAGAGGTTGATATTGATGAAGAACTGGCCTGGAAAGCTGAAAAAATGTCTTTTGACTTTGTGCCTTTTGAAGAGGTAATAGCCACTATTGGATCCATGTATCACATTCAAATTGAAATACAAGGAGACGTAGATGAATCCTGCACCATCCGTTCCACCTATTCCAATAAAAGCCTTTACTCAATTCTTTATGGATTAAAAAACATAGTTGATTTTGATTGGGAAAAAGTAGACGAAAGAAAGATTATTATAAACTATAAAAGTTGCATCAATTAAACGAGACTGCCTATGTAAGCTTAATAATTTTAAACCAAAAAGATCCGGAACTGCTGCAACAGTCCCGGGATTAAATCAAAAGGTAATATCCGAGTCCGGCTAAAACCTACATTTATTAATTTAACCTTATAAAAGTATGAAAAATTATTTACTGAGGATAATTGTGCGTATTACAAAACAAACTTTAAAACTCTTCTTACCCATGTTGTTGGGAATCCAGACCTTGGTGGCAGAACCCTCTTCCAGTCAAAGTCTGGAAGATTATCAGGTTCAGTTGTATGCCAATGGAGAATCGTTGGTAGAAGTACTGAGCAAGTTAGAAAAGCAAACTGATTTGGTTTTTGCTTACAACCAATCTGTCTTGACAGACAAAACCAAGGTTAGCTTAAGTGTATCCTCAAACCTGAAAGAGGCGCTTGAAAAGCTATCTACCATAGTGGCTTTTGACTTTAAAAGAGTCAATGAAAATATATACGTAATAAAGCAGCCAAAAGTTGATAAACTGTCACCGGTTTTAGCAGAAAATAAAATCGAAAAAGTTGCTATAGCTGTTAGAGGTACGGTTGTGGATGAAACCGGTGCCCCAATACCTGGGGTAACAGTATCTATACCGGGAACCTCCATAGGTACCGCTACGGATTTGGATGGAAAATACTCCATCAGTGTTCCTGAAGGGTCTGAATTGGTTTTTTCTTTTATAGGTTACGAAGCTCAGCAGATTAAGGTGGGATCTCAAAGCGTAATAAATGTAACGCTCGTTGAAGAAATTTCTTCATTGAATGAAGTGGTAGTTGTTGGTTTCGGGGAGCAGAAAAAGGCTAACCTAACAGGAGCAGTAACTACCATAGATGCAGGTGTAATTGCAGAAAGGCCGGTACAGAACGTTGGACAAATGCTTCAAGGCGTCATTCCGGGACTAAACTTACAAACAGGTGGTCTTGGAGGTGAATTGAACCAATCTTTGAACTTCAATATTAGAGGTGCCGGTACTATAGGTCAGGGCTCTACATCTTCTCCTTTGGTATTAATCGATGGAATGGATGGAGATTTGAATGCGCTTAACCCGCAGGATATTGAAAATATTACCGTGCTAAAAGATGCAGCTGCGGCTTCTGTTTATGGTTCAAGAGCAGCGTTTGGGGTGATCTTAGTAACAACTAAAAGTGGTAAAGAAGGAAAAGCTAAAGTGAATTACAACAATAACTTCCGCTTTGGCCAGCCTAGAGGTTTACCTGAAATGATGGATTCACATACATTTGCTTTGTATTATAATGAAGCGGCCTACCATGCCGGTAGAAGCCCCATTTTTGACGATGAAACCATAGATCGCATTGTTCAATACCAAAACGGTACACTGGAAACTTCTACTATACCGGATAATAATGGAGAACGTTGGCAATATTATTCTGCTTCCAACGGTAATACCGATTGGTTTGCAGAGCAATACAAGTCCATGACTTTCAGTCAGGAACACAATTTGAGTGTGAATGGTGGAAGTGAAAATGCCAAATATTATGTTTCAGCCAATTATTTGGATCAAGGAGGACTTACCAGACACGCAGACGATAATTTCAACAGGTACGGAATTACTGCGAAAGTTGACCTTAAAATCAATGACAAGCTTTCCTTTTTATATAACAATAGGTTTGTGAGAGAGAACTTCACAAAAGCCATGCATTTGAATAACTTGTTCTACCACAATGTTGCCAGAAGGTGGCCAACTGTGCCGGTAAAAGATCCCAATGGCTATTATTCCTATCCTTCTGAAATCAATCAGATGAAAACTGGAGGTAGGGTAAACAACCTGAAAGACTTCTATTATATGCAGGGTCAATTGACCTATACCCCTAAAGAAAACTGGAATATCATCGCCAGTTTAAACTATAGGTTGATTAACACCAATAATGACACAAACGTTTTACCAGCTTTTGCTTATGATGTAGATGGGGAAACATATCCTGCACCTGTATTCTGGAATGCTGCAGGACATACTGCAGTAAGTCAATTCAATCAGAAAGAGGATTTCTTTACCACAAATATCTATTCTGATTACAGCTTTGAGGTTGGTGAAGGCCATAATTTTAAATTAATGGCCGGTTTCAATTCTGAATTGAATAAATACAGAAACATTAGTGCAAGTAGAACGGGTTTAATTACACCCACTGTAATTTCTATCAATACGGCTACTGACAATTTTCAAAATGCTGGGGCTCTTAATCACTGGGCAACCGCTGGTTTCTTTGGAAGATTGAACTATAACTACAAAGAAAAATACCTATTTGAATTCAATTCCAGGTACGATGGCTCTTCCAGGTTTATTCAAGATTTAAGATGGAATTTATTTAATTCTGCATCAGTAGGTTATAATTTGGCCAGAGAAGATTTTTGGACTTGGGATGACAAAATTCAAATGTTTAAAATCAGGGGTTCTTATGGAGAACTAGGTAACCAGAACACTTCAAGTTGGTATCCTTTTTACCTCACGCAGCCTTTCTCAGTTAATTCAGGAAGTTGGTTAGTGAATGGTATTAGACCAAATACTGCTTCTGCTCCTGGTTTAATCAGTAGGTTTATGACTTGGGAAAGAGTGAGAAGCTACAATATAGGGCTGGATCTGGGGATGTTTGATAACCGCCTGACCCTGAATTTTGATTATTTCACCCGATTAACTCTGGACATGGTGGGCCCTGCCCAGGAGTTACCTGCCATTTTGGGAACAGGTGTTCCGCTTATCAATAATGCAGATTTAAAATCTTGGGGATTTGAATTTGAATCTACCTGGAGAGACAATATCGGAGACTTTAATTATTCTGTGAGAGGCGTGCTTTCTGACGATCAAATGAAAGTCACAAAATACCCCAATGATACCTACAACCTTAGTCAATGGTATGAAGGTGAATTGAGTGGCAATATTTGGGGCTATGAGACAGTTGGAATTGCAAAAGATCAAGCAGAAATGGATCAGCACTTGGAAACAACCAACCAAAACCAAATGGGTACCAACTGGATGGCTGGTGATATCATGTACAAAGACGTAAATGGTGATGGAACGGTTAATGGCGGAAGCAATACACTTGGTGATTCAGGTGATAGAAAAATAATAGGAAATTCTACTCCTCGATTCAGATATAGCCTGGACCTTTCCGGACAATATAGAAATTGGGATTTCAGAATTTTTATTCAGGGTGTAGCTAAAAGAGACTGGATGCCAAACGGACCTTACTTTTGGGGAACCGGAGGTCAGAATATGTGGCAGGCAGCTGGATTTATGGAGCACATGGACTTTTACAGGGATGAGAATTCGCCAATGGTACAAGCTGGCTTAGCAGATGTGAATCTTGACTCCTATTTTCCGAGACCAGTCTTTGATAACGGAAAAAATAACCAAACGCAAACCAGGTTTTTACAAAGTGCAGCCTATATGAGGCTTAAAAACTTACAAATTGGTTACAGCCTTCCATCAGCAATTGTTTCCAGACTCGGTATAGGCAACGCTCGCTTTTATGTCTCAGGGGAAAATCTTTTGACCTTCTCTAAAATGTCTAAAATATTTGATCCTGAATCAGTAGGATTATCCGGCTGGAATGATGGCAAAACCTATCCTTTCTCAACTGTTTATTCATTGGGTCTAAATGTTAACTTCTAAAGAGAATTTGTGATGAGAATACATATAAAATCTAAATTATATATAGCCTTAGCAATGGTATTGCCATTGTTGAATATGTCTTGTAATGAGTTTCTGGAAAGAGAGCCTTTATCCGTAGTTACACCTGAAGCTTACCTGCACTCAGAAGCTGATTTGGCAGCATACACCATTGCCAATTATGCCTTTCCTACGCATTCCGGATGGAATGTAGGTACCTTTGGCTATGACAACCATACAGATAATCAGGCCACTACCAATGCAAGCAATAGGTGGATACCCGGAGAATATAGAATCGGTCAAACTGGTGGTTCATGGAGTTTTGGACAAATTAGAGACATGAATTATTTCCTGGAGACGGTTGTACCTCGATTGAAATCCGGTGAGATTTCAGGAAATACCTCCAATGTGGAACATTATGTAGGAGAAGGCTATTTTCTTAGAGCCTATGAATACTTTAATAAGGTTCAAAACTTGGGGGATTTTCCAATAGTTAAAAATACTCTTCCTGATGATTTGGAAACTTTGACTGAAGTTTCCATGAGGAAACCAAGAAATGAAGTGGCAAGGTTTATCATTTCTGACCTTGATTCTGCTATCAATCTACTATTGGTAAGCCCTCCCGGGGGAAAAAACAGAATCAACCAATTGGCAGCACTGACTTTCAAATCAAGGGTTGCCTTACATGAAGCCACATGGTTGCTTTATCATAAAGGTACAGCTCATGTACCCGGTGGTCCGGGTTGGCCTGGAGAGGGTGATAACCCTAATTTCAGTCTGGATATAGACCAGGAAATTGATTATTTCCTTGGAGAAGCCATGGAAGCAGCTGAGCAGGTTGCTGATCAGGTATCTTTGACTCCCAATACCTTAGACGATGGTTATGATTCCTCAGAAAACCCTTACCATAAAATGTTTGGGGACCTGGACATGAGTCAGTATGATGAAGTATTACTTTGGAGGCAATATGACCATACACTGGGCATTCGTCACAATATCAATGCTTATATCAATTCTAATGGAGGCAATACCGGATATACCAAAGGTTTGGTGGAAAGCTTTTTGATGGCCAATGGACTACCTATATATGCTGATGGGTCTGGATACAAAGGTGACGATTTTATTGCCGATGTAAAGGAAGATAGGGACAACAGGCTTCAGTTATTTATGAAGGATGAAGGTGAAGTAAGATTAAAAGGCCAAACCAATGCCGATGGATCACCTGTCCTTATTACCGAGCCTGAAATTATTGGTAACCAAGAAACCAAATATGTAACGGGATACGGTATTAAGAAAGGTTTTAGTTATTTGCCTTCTCAAACAGTAGGTGAAGCAGGAACTGTAGGTTCTATGGTATTCAGAGCAGCAGAAGCATACCTGAATTATATTGAAGCCTCTTACCTAGCCAAAGGAAGCATTGATGCCAAAGCCGCAAGTTATTGGGAAGCACTTAGGGTGAGGGCTGGTGTTAGTCCTGACTTTAATCTTACCATTGCCAATACCGTGATTAGCATGGAAGCTGAAGGGGATATGGGTGCTTATTCTGCAGGAGAAATGCTCTCAGATCCTATTTTGTACAATATCAGAAGAGAAAGAAGAAACGAGTTGATTGCTGAAGGCATGAGATTCTTCGACCTAAAACGTTGGAGAGCTTTGGACCAACTTAACACAGATCCTTATATCGTAAAAGGATTCAAACTTTGGGGTCCTATGCAAAGTTGGTACGTGGATGAAGAGAACAATCAAACTCTATTGATTCCTGCCGGAACAAATGGTTCCGCTACTCCAAATGTTTCCAATCCTGATGAAAGTGATTACCTGCTTCCCTACAGAATTATGCTTGGTGGTACCAACCTTGTAAAAGAGGGGTACAAATGGGCCAACGCTCATTACTTGGAGCCAATTGCTATCCAACATTTTATTATTACTTCCCCAAGTGGAGATCCTTCAAATTCTGTGATTTACCAAAATCCGGGATGGTCACTTCAGGCCAATGAAGGTGCATTGGAGTAATTACTTACTCGTATAAAACTAGAATTTCTAAAAAAGCAATACCCTTTTGGGTGTTGCTTTTTTTTATAACGAACAGTATATTTTCCTTGTAGAAGGATATCTATAAAATAGGAGTTTGGAAAGTATTTACCTTTGAAGGGTATAATTTAATCTCTTGGAGCGGAGTTTAAGGCAATTAATTACTTAGTTTTTTGAAAACAGGCTAATCTCAGCAATTCCTAATCCTCTCGGGATGCTAGCTGCAATAAATAATCCAAAAGCGATCAAGCGCTTTTTAAAGGAAAGCAGTAAACCATTAGTTATTGTGAACAGGTAAATTCATTGAATCTTTATAAAAAATTGAAATCAATAGACTGTTAGCAATTATTTTTTTTATCAGGTTTTGGGTTGGAACAAGTTTAGGTTTGATAAGTATAAAGCTAATAGAAAAATGATTTATACAGAATATTAAATCATGATTAAGTGTTTAGTATTTATTTTAGTATATAAAATAAACAAAAAAATATGGTTTATTTTATATATTGGTGCCCGGTAATCGAATAGCTTTAACCTAGTTTTATAATTCTTAAAAAATTGAAAGAAATTAGATAACCGCAATTATTCTGTACGTATCAATTCAGATATTTTACAATTATTCAATAACCCAAAATAATTAACTTATGAGAAAGAAGTCTACAACCTATAGGTTGGTATGGCTGTTTGTGTTTGCTGTAACCTTACATTGCCTTCAAGTGCAAGTAAGCGCCCACACAGTATCTCCAATCCTCAACTCAACTTCCGAGATTGAGGGTGCCCATTCCAAAATTCAACTTCCTGCCTCTATTAGTGGGACAGTAGTTGATCCAAACAATGAACCAATACCCGGAGCCACAGTTATAGTGGTAGGTACAAATACCGGGACCGTTACTGATATAGACGGGAAATTTAATATTGAAGCCAGTGCCGGACAAGTGCTAAAAGTTTCATTTATCGGCTTTGAACCTGTTGAGGTGCTCATAGCCAATCAAACAGTGATTGATGTAGTCTTACAAGAAGACATGGCTTCCTTAGAAGAGGTGGTGGTTGTTGGTTATGGGGTGCAGAAAAAATCTGACCTAACCGGGGCAGTGGTTAGGGCTGATATTGAAGCTTTTCAGGAATCTCCAAATGTATCCATTATGCAATCCCTCCAAGGCTCAGTTGCCGGGTTAAATGTGGGACAAGTGAATCAGGCGGGTGGAGAACCTGATATTCAGATTCGTGGACGTACTTCTCTTTCAGGAGAACAAAGTCCGTTGATTGTTATTGATGGAGTCATTTATAGGGGGAATATCAATGATTTAAACCCCAATGATATCAAGTCGATTGATGTGTTGAAAGATGCAAGTGCAGCCGCCATTTATGGTTCCCAAGCTTCCAATGGTGTGATTATTCTCACCACAAAGAAAGGGGTGGATTTAGGAAAGCCCACCATCAATTACTCCAATAGTTTTACCTTTCAACAGCCGATTAAAGAGTTTAGGACTGGTACTGCAGACGACTATTTGACGAAAACTGAGGAATCTGATTTGTACAATAGCCGCACTGAGGCTTCGGGATACCTGGAGCCAAACCCTAACTGGGAACCCTCCTCCAATTTTAAAACGAGTGATGAAATATTGGCCTATAACCAAGGGCGATCGGACAATTGGTATGACTTGATGACCAATGACAACCCCTATATTCAAAATCATAACTTGTCCTTGGCAAATGCCACCGAACGGTCCAATTATTACATTTCACTCGGTCATACAGACCAAAAAGGGCATATGGTGAATGAAGGTTACAATAGAATCAACGCAAGGGTTAACCTGGAAACTAATGTAACGGATTGGCTAACCTTTGGTCTGCAATCTTCCTTTACAAGGAGCAACTATATGGGCCCAACGCCAAGCTTAGGGAACCGGTATCTATCTCCCTTTGCTACGGTGAGGGACGAAAATGGAGAATACATTCAAATTACCGGGGGAAACACCATAAACCCTATGGTGCAATTGGAAGCAGATCTTGTAGACAAAAGGCTTAATTTCTTTGGTAACTTTTATGCCCAGATAGACTTTCCCTTTTTGGAAGGCCTAAGTTATAAGGTTAATTATCTTAACAATTATACCACAAATCAAGATTATTATTTTAGAGAATATGCCAGTAATTTCCAAGGGGGAGGCCAAAAGAGGTATCAATTGAACTATAACTGGTCAAGTGATCATATCCTTACCTATAACAAAACCTTTAAAGATGTTCACAATGTATTCTTAACCCTACTTTATGGTTCTGAGAGTAGGGAATCTGAATACACCCAAGCCAGCTCATTTATCTATGCCAATACAGCCCTAGGGTACAATAGCCTTCAATCCGGAAGTGCAGACCAACAGCGTACCAGTTCTGGTGCCTGGGATGAATCCAGCCTTTATCAAATGGCCAGGTTATTTTATGGATATGACCACAGGTATTTATTTACAGGAACCATTAGGAGAGATGGCTTTTCCGGCTTCGGTGCTACCAA
>NZ_CAXBOC010000025.1:0-20250 GCF_963976465.1 uncultured Cyclobacterium sp.
TTTTTCAAATATTAAAAGAGCAGATCAACCATTATTTTGAGGGATTAGGGCTGGAGAATTCTGATGTCGTGATAGATAATATCGCCATGGCTGAAGGGACCACCGAAGCGGCAGATGCCATGAGAGATAAGATGGTTTTGACGCTTGTAAATTTACATGAGGAAGGTGCATTAAAAAACTTTCCTAACCAACGATTTAACGATGGAAAAGTGGAGTACAAGAATAGGGTAATCAACCTACATTTATTCCTGCTTTTTTCTGCCAATAGAAATCTTTACAGTAACTCTTTAAGGGATCTATCTGCAGTGATTAAATTTTTTCAAGGAAAGAAAAGATTTAATCAATACAATACAGTATTCAATAGAGAATTGGAAGCAATGGAAAATGTTGGAGATTTCGATTTCTCATTAGAGCTATATACCCCCACCTTTGAAGAGATGAATTTTATCTGGGGAACCTTGGGAGGGAAACAACTGCCTTCAGTTTTATATCAACTCAATATACTTTCTTTAGAACGGGATTTGACACATAGTGAAGGTCCTTTGATAGAAAGTGTGCATACTGAGCTTAAAAAGAAAAACTGACCATGATAGCTGCTCAATATAAGAAATTGTTTTTGCTAAAGGTATATCATTCCTACTACCTCAATAGTGGAGAGGTGGCTTTTGAGGATTTAGAAGAAGATGACAGACAGACCAATCTAAGAAAATACAATTGGCAGGATTTCTTAAGGATAACTCCCACCCAAGCTACCTTAAAAAACTTCAAGAGATTTCAGTTGCTCTATAGATTTACCAACGAAGGGATAATCGTTTTTTCTCGGGTGATGGAAGAAAATGTTCAAGAAAGCTTTATCAGTATAGAACAGGATTTGGTATTGTCTTTTCTTATTTCTTATAAGGATCCTTATTTTGAAAACTATACGGCCATGGATCCCTTGTCGAATGGGAAAATTCTACTGTCAAATTTTATTCCTGAGCATTTTCAGGAGGTAGATTTTGAATTAATGCCTACAGAAAGTGAGAATACTGTATTTTCAGAGGCCTTTGTAGTTCCCAGAGAAAGTGTTGATACTTATTTTGCTGAAGGGGTTAATCCTAACGAAGGCAATCAAGCAAAAGGTCTCCTTTTGGTAAGTATGCAAGGGGAAAATGGGAACTTGAATGTCACGAATGTAAATGGTACCCTAAAAGTTAATCCAACAGTTTTCAAGATTAATTTTGACAATAGAAGTACTTATTGGACCTACCACCAGCAAGCAAATAACAGCAGTGTAACCACCAACTCCCCAAAGCCACTGTCTAAAAACGGTTTCGTTCAGATCCAATCGGATTCAGATTTTGATGAACCCAATGATGATTTGAGTGAATTACAATTTCCCAACCCAAGTGTTGAGCGTATCAGGATAGATGAAAACAATTATTATTCAGAAATTTATATTTAACAGGTTGAACCATGGCAGCAAATTATAGAACCCCAGGTGTATACATTGAGGAAATATCGAAATTTCCCCCATCCGTAGCCCAAGTAGAAACCGCAATTCCGGCTTTTATAGGTTACACAGAAAAAGCTAGAGAAAAGGAGGCTGACACAAGTGAGACATTGTACTTGGAGCCTAAACGAATTGTTTCATTGCTGGAATATGAGACATATTTTGGTGGACCGGAGCCGGAGATGGGACTTAAGGTTCAGGTAACGGAAGAGGCCGGAGAGAAATCAATTTTGGTGGAGGCTCCATATCCCGAGGACAAATCGCCTTTTCTAATGTACTATGCGATGCAGGCTTATTTTGCCAATGGCGGAGGTCCTTGTTACATAATTTCAGTAGGGATATATGATGATGCGGATCCGGTTACCCCTGTAACCATGGCAGCTTTAAATACAGGTTTACAGGAATTGGAAAAGGAAGATGAGCCAACTTTGATTTTATTTCCTGACGCTACCTCGCTTCCTGAGGCTGCAGAATTTTATGCCATTTACAACAATGCCATGGCTTTGTGTAGGAAAATGAGAGATAGGTTTACTATCATCGACACTTACACCAATACTATGGAAACAGAGATTTCTTTGGAGTCAGGGGTGAGAGAATTAATAACTTCTGATATTGAAGAAAAGAAATATGGGGCTGTTTATTTTCCTTACTTAGAGACCATTTTAAATTACAGCTATGACCCGGAACAAACCGAGGTTTCACACCTAATAACAGACGCTTCTCCGGTTTCTGATATCTTAGAAGAAGTGGATGATATCCTGGTAGAGGCAGAGGGGATCATGACAGACTTACCTACAGAAGTATCCGGATTAACTGCTGCAGATTCCACCATTCAAGGAGGTACCGATGAGGATGCAGTGACCAATAAAAGTACGGTTGTTGATCCATTGAGTGCAATTGTAGATGCATTGAACGAATTTGTAGGTCTTATGGCTGAGATTGTAGAAGATACCAATAATGTAGCGGCTATGGCTCAAGAGCAAGACGAATCACTTGCCACCGCAGCTACTGAAGCGGCTGATGCCCTAAATGCCGAACTCGAAGAAGCCGGAGATGTTCCTTCCTTTATTGCCACACTTCAGGGGCATCTGGATATTTTAAATCAAGACATTGACGGAACAGCAGTTAAGCAGGCATCAGGAGATGCAAATACAGCGCTTACCGGTACTGATGTTAGTGCCTTGCTCCAATCAGTATTAGATTTAATAGATCCTGCTATTTTGGACGCAATGTTAGATATTGAGGAGCTGGATATGGAATCAGAAGGTGCACTTAATGGACTGGCACTTAGTGAGGTTGAAGCCATAGACAGTGCTACTTACAATAAGATTAAAGCAGAAATAAATAAAGTTAAGGTGATCTTACCGCCTTCCGCCCTAATAGCAGGGATCTACGCCAAAGTGGATTCAAATATTGGGGTATGGAAAGCTCCTGCCAATATTTCCTTAAATTATGTGGTCAAGCCTACTGTAAAAATTACCAATGATATGCAGGATAGGTTGAATGTAGACACCATTGCGGGAAAGTCAATAAATGCTATTCGCTCATTCACGGGTAAAGGAACCCTAGTTTGGGGAGCCAGAACCCTCGCCGGAAATGACAATGAATGGCGTTTTGTTTCAGTGACAAGGTTTTTCAATATGGTGGAGGAATCTGTGAAAAATGCCACCCAGCAATTCGTGTTTGACCCTAACGATGCCAACACTTGGGTCAAAGTTCGGGCCATGATTGAGAACTTTCTAATCCTTCAGTGGAGGGCAGGCGCATTGGCCGGGGCCAAGCCTGAGCAAGCTTTTTACGTCCGGGTTGGGTTGGGTCAAACCATGACGGCTATGGATGTTTTAGAAGGAAAAATGATTGTAGAGATAGGCATGGCGGTTGTCCGCCCTGCAGAATTTATCATTTTGAAATTTTCACACAAAATGCAGGAATCCTGATTTCTTGTTTTAACCCTTTAAATGTAAAAAATCATGAGTTATCCATTATCGAAGTTTCATTTCTCCGTTGATTGGGGAGGAACAATAATAGGTTTTACGGAAGTTTCTGGTCTTGATGTGGAAACGGAAGTCATTGAATACAGGCATGGCGCTAGCCCGGAATACAGTAAAATAAAGATGCCGGGACTTCAAAAATACAGCAATATTACCCTGAAAAGCGGGACTTTTGCAGGGGATAATGAGTTTTATGAATGGTGGAATACGGTCAGCTTGAATCAGATAGAGCGCAGAGACATCACCATAAAACTTCTGAACGAAGAGCATGAACCTGTGGTGACATGGAAAGTAAAAAATGCCTGGCCTACCAAGATTCAATCCACCGATTTAAAAGCAGATGGCAATGAAGTAGCCATCCAAACCATGGAATTGGTGCATGAAGGTCTTAGCATACAAAATGAATAACTATGGCTGATACTTATCCCTATGTAAGCTTTCATTTTAAAGTCTCTATTGCGGGATTGGAGGATACAGAAGATACTTATTTTCAATCTGTCTCAGGGTTGGATGTGAGTATGGATACAGAGGAATATGCAGAAGGTGGGGAAAACAGGTTCAAGCACAAACTACCTGTAAAAACCAAATACTCCAATTTGATTTTAAAAAAAGGCCTGGCAGGTTCAACGGGGCTGACTGACTGGTTCAAAGAGTCCATGGAGAATTTCAATTTTGAGACCAAGACCATTACCATAGATTTATTAAATGAGAAACATGAACCCTTAGTTACATGGAATGTGGTCAATGCCTTTCCCGTTAAACTGGCCATTGAACCTTTCAATTCAATGGAGAGCAAAATGGCCATCGAAAGCATGGAATTTTCTTACCAATACTTTACAAGAATCAACTAATGGCAATAAATATTAAAGAAATGCATATCAAATTTCATGTGGAAGAAGCAGGGAAGGCGAAAAAAGGTGCAAGTGTGGACAAAGAAAAAGTAGTAGCTGAATGTGTGGAACAGGTGATGGAAATCCTTAAATTTAAAAAAGAAAGGTAATTGTCATGAGTGAAGGGAAATTAGAGAAGCTAAAATTGATCGCCTATAGCGATCCTGAATTCAGTGATAAAGTAGCCGATGGAGAGTTTACAACCTTGCTAAATCCTGAAAAATATGCTTATCAGTACAAGATTGAGCAGAATGAGGATCAGGCCCCCGGAACCAGTGCTGCTCCCATCAAATTTAGTAAAAAGCTACCTGAAGAACTCGATTTAGAATTTCTATTTGATAGGACTGGAATAGTCAAAGGGAAAGAAAAAGCTGAAGATGGCATTATCGATGATATTGAACATTTCAAGAAGGTAGTCCTTGACTACAATGGTGAAGAACATAAGCCAAATTATGTAATGATATCCTGGGGTAGTCTTTTATTTAAGGGCAGCTTGGTGGAAATGACGGTGGAATTCAAGCTATTTAGGCCAGATGGTACACCTTTAAGGGCAGTAGCCAAGGCAAAGTTTAAAGGTTTTGTTGAGGATGATCTAAGGGTAGCAAAAGAGAACCGAAGTTCTCCGGATTTAACCCATTATAGAATTGTCAAAGCTGGGGATAATTTGCCCTTGATGGCACAAAGGATTTATGGAGATCCAAAGTATTATTTAGAAGTGGCGAGGGTAAATAAACTGGTTAATTTCAGGAACCTAAGCCCCGGCCAAGCCATTTATTTCCCTCCCATTGACAAGCAAGGTTCTGCATAAAATTATAAGATAAAGATGATAAATACCGGAAGTATAGTTTCCTTGACTGTTATGGTTTCCCAAAATGAATTGCCTGATACTATTCAGGTAATGAATGTTTCAACTCACCGAGAATTGAATAGAATTCCAATGGCCAAAATAGTGGTTTTAGATGGGGATCCGGCCAAAAGTGATTTTCCTATTAGTAACGAATCGACCCTGTTACCCGGCAATGAAATTGAGGTATTAGCGGGTTATGATGGTGAAGTGGTAACCATATTTAAAGGGATTATAATCAATCACAAAATAAAGATTAGAAGCCAAGGTGCTATATTGGAAATTGACTGTAAGGATCAGGTATTTAAAATGGCCAAAAACCGCAAATCGGGCTATTTCTACGATTCCAAAGACAGTGATTTGATGGAAGAATTAATCACAAGAAATGGGCTTGAAGCAGCTGTGGAATCTACCAATTATGCCCATCCTGAGATGATCCAATACCAGTGTACCGATTGGGATTTTTTGGTGGCAAGAGCCCAAGCCAATGGTATGGTAGTAAACGTAGAAAATGGAAAGGTTCAAGTTGCTAAACCTGATCCCGGGCAAAGTAGTGTGAGGTCTGTACAGTTTGGAGATAATATTATGGAGTTTGATGCTGAAATGGATGGAAGGAACCAGGTTCCCGGAGTTTCGTCTTTTGGATGGAATCCTACCGACCATGAAATGATAAAAATTGAAGCGACCAACCCGGCCTTTAATCTCAATGGCAACCTTAGTCCCGATGAATTATCGGATTTGATGGGTCTAGATCCTGTGGATCTAAAAAATGGAGGTAAAATTGCTGATGCCCTATTACAGGATTGGGCAGATAGCAAGTGGATGTTTCAGCAGCTTGCCAAAACTAGAGGGAGAGTAAAGATTCAAGGAAATTCTGAGCCCGTTCCGGGTCAGTGTTTATCCCTAAATGGGGTTGGTAACCGGTTTTCCGGAGATGCCTATGTTTCCGGAATTAGGCATCAGATTGCGGATGGAAATTGGACAATGGACGTGCAATTTGGGATGGACCCTGAATGGTTTACAGAGCAATTTTCTATTCATACCCAACCTACTTCGGGGCTATTAGCAGCGGTAAAAGGTTTGCAAGTGGGGATAGTTTCTCAATTGGAAGGTGACCCCGACGGTGAAGACAGAATCATGGTTAAGTTTCCTGTGATCAATGAAGAAGAGCAGGGAGTCTGGTGCAGGTTGAGTTCCTTAGATGCAGGCGATGAAAGAGGTTTTGCTTTTCGACCTGAAATTGGGGATGAGGTAATTGTGGGCTTTATCAATGAAGACCCCAATCAAGGAGTGGTCCTTGGCATGTTAAACAGCAGTAGTCATCCCAGTCATTTGGAGCTTTCGGATGACAACCATCAAAAAGGATATGTTTCCAGGTCTGGAATGAAGGTGATGTTTGATGATGAGTTGAACAAAATGGAAATAGAGACTCCCGCAGGAAAAAAAATTGTGTTGGATGAGGATGAGGATGCCATTACCATTACGGATGATCATGGAAATTCGGTTACCATGAATGGAGAGGGCATAGTGATGGAGAGTGGATCGAATATGACCATCAAGAGTACGGGTGATATTAATTTGGAAGGTGTTAACATAAATATTAAATCTCAAGCCGAATTAAAAGCTGAGGGCAGTGCAGCTGCCACACTTTCCAGTAGTGGTACCACCACTGTTAAAGGTTCATTGATACAAATAAATTGATAATAGTATGGGATTACCTGCAGCAAGAATTACAGATATGCATGTTTGCCCGATGGTTAACCCCGGAGGAGTACCTCATGTTGGAGGACCTATATTACCGCCGGGAGAACCCACCGTATTGATCGGTGGAATGCCTGCGGCAAGGGTAGGGGATATGGCTACTTGTTCTGGTCCGCCGGATAGCATTGTAGCAGGGTCATCTACGGTTTTAATTGGTGGAATGCCGGCAGCCAGAATGGGAGATAGCACCAGCCATGGCGGGTCTATCGTGGCAGGATTGCCCACTGTACTTATAGGTTAAAAAGGATAGGGATATGGAAGATGATTTAGATTTTTTAGGGAAAGGTTGGAGTTTCCCACCAGTTTTTGAAAAAGATTCAGGCTCTGTGAAGATGAGCACAGGCCTAATAGATATACAGGAAAGCCTATGGATCTTATTGTCAACTCGCTTGGGTGAAAGGGTAATGCAGCCTAAATATGGCTGCCAATTGGATGAGTTACAGTTTGAAAATTTAAACCGGACAACCATAACCTATATATCAGAGCTGATTCGGACGGCCATTTTATACCATGAACCAAGAATAGAAGTTGAAAAAATTGAAATTCTTGAAGAAGAATTGGTTACTGGAAAGGTATTGATCAAGTTAAATTATTTGGTCAGAAGTACCAATTCCAGAATGAATATGGTTTATCCTTATTACTTGAATGAAGGAACATCGATATAGTAAATATGCAGCCAGATAACCTGAACATATTAAAAGTCTTGTGGAGGAAAGGCACCTCCCAAGCAATGAGAATAAATCCGGCTTTGGATCCATCAACTTTAAATTTAATGGATCTGGACTTAGGTGACTGGTTGCTCTTTGCCAATAATTTTGCTAGATATATACCTTTTTTTCCGGCCGACACCTCAAAGGTCACCATAGACAATTGGCAACTGTTTTTTGATGATTTACAATTGGAAGAAACCCTGCCTGAAAAAGGTAGTATTGCTTATAATAAGTTGATTCAATCAATTCATAGTAAACTGGAGCTTTTTGAAAAAGAGGGAAACTTAAAGCCCCAGTTAACCTTGCTAATAACTTTTTTGAAGCTTTTAGAAAATTCCAGTCACAGCCTAAATAATATTACGAAAAGGCACTTGGACTTTTATTATAAGAAAGTATTGCGATTCTCTAAATTAGCTCCTGTTCCTGATGCAGCATTTCTTGTAATAGAAAGTGGTAAAGGGGCCAAGCCTATTTTAACCAAAGGGACAACCTTCGATGGAGGTGTGGATGACACCGGGAAAAAACGTACCTATAGCTTGGAATATGATTTTATTCATAATCTTGCCCAAGTAAGTCAAATAAAAAATAGGTACATTGACTCCGGCGGGAAAAAAATTAAAGTGAGTCAGGTTGCTGATTCTCTTGATGGAAGGGGGGAGGCATTTAAAGATGACAACCAAGGATGGTGGCCTTTTGGTCATCCCTTGGCCAATGCAAGTTACCCTGAATTGCAGGATGCTTCATTCGGATTTGGAGTATCGGTCACCTCTTTGTGGTCTTCAGCTGACTCAGATAAGTATTTGAGTTTTTCGTTTACATTTAAAAAGAACCTGCCATTTTCCGGTTCCGCTCATGATATCCACCAACTTTTCTCCGTTGAATATACTGGTGATAAAGGATGGGTTGCACTTTCTCCAAGTGATCACCCGGAAAAAAGCAATTTTAAATCCAGTATATCAGGTAAGCAACTTACAATTGTCCTTTTTGTGGGTAAATCCCTACCTGCAATTGTGGATCAACAAGCGAAAATTCATGGCGGTATCAAAGGTAAAGGAGCTCCATTGATATGGTTTGACATAACTTGCAATTCTACCAAAGCCTTTCAATGGATAAAAGGAATAGGAGAGACACCCCTTCAAAACCTTACCATTCAAACCAGCTATAATAATATCAATACACCAATTATTGAGTCAGATTTAGGTGTCTTAAACCCCGAAAAGCCTTTTCAACCCTTTGGAAGTATTCCTAAAAAAGGGAGCAGTTTCTACGTCAAGTATTCCGAATGGGAAAAGAAAAGCCCTAAAAAAGTCAGCCTAAGTGGAAAATGGGCCAACACACCTGAAGACTTCAAAGACTGGTATTATGGATACAGAGACATTGGGAGTCAATACCTGAGTAAAGACAATTACTTTTCGCAACACTTTGTAGCCAATGCAAGTTTGGCTCAACCCATTAAGTCGTTTTTATTGCAGCCCACAGGTTTTAGGGGCCCTTTATTAGACAATAAAATTATAGTAAATCCGGATCCGAATAACCTTATTGTTAAAGGGAATAATCACTTTAAAGCAAGTCTTTCACTTAAGGAAGATCAAGGATGGGAAACAAAGTTACCGGAAGAAGTTTTGTTTGAAACTGATAGTGAAGGTTTCAAAACCAGTTTTGATATTTTGCCCGAAGGAGGAAACTCCCGATTGGAGCTTAGGGAAGGCATTAAGATAACCTTATTGCAGTCTTTCCTCTCGGAAATGTATCCTAGAATTTATGCCTTGGCAATGTCTAGTGATCAACCTGAAACGCCTATTCCTAATGAACCGTATATCCCTTTATTGGAAAACCTTCAGGTGGAGTACGAAACAGAGGATTTGTTTAATTTAAGCAATTCCGAGGAATCTGATTTACAATTTTTTGTAAGGGATGATTTTGGGTGGTATGAGGAAAGTAAAAGTACAAAAACAGCCTTGGCTCACACACCTGACAATGAATTGTATGCCTTTCCTTTTTCCCCAACGGCAGGTGAAATGTGTATTGGCATTTCAGGCTTGGCTCCTTTGGAGCAACTTTCTTTACTGATTCAGGTATTGGAAGGAAGTGAAAACCCCTCCCTAAATAACCCAGATGATAATGAAGGATTAAAGTGGTCCGTTCTAGCTGGCAATTATTGGCTGGAGCTAGAAAGGGAACATATTGTTTCTGATCAGACAGATAACTTGCTTAAATCAGGCATCATCACTTTTTCCTTACCGGAAGAAGCTTTTTCCTCCCACCAAAGAATGGACAATGCATTGATATGGATAAGGGTAAGTTCGACCAAGGCATATAATGCTACGAGTAGGGTACTGGGAATTTTCGCCCAAGCCATTGAAGTAGTTTTGGTTGACAATGACAATGATTTGAGTCATTTAAAGGAGGGACTGCCTGCCCAAAGCATTACCAAAATGATCGCAAGAAAGGCAGGAATTAAAAGTGTAACCCAACCTTTCAATTCCTTTGGAGGGAAGGCAACAGAAAAAGACAATGAATTTTATATCAGAGCGAGTGAAAGGCTGCGGCACAAAAACAGAGCTGTTTCACTTTGGGATATGGAGCACCTGGTATTGCAAGCCTTCCCTGAGGTATATAAGGTCAAATGTCTCAACCATACCTGTTCAACCTCCTTCTTGTCCCCCGGTCATGTGATGGTTTTGGTTATCCCTGACACCTTGAATAAAAATGTGTATGACATCTTTCAACCAACATTTAGCGCTGCGAAGTTAAATGAAATCACAGGCTTTTTAGAAGAGAAAGCTGCACCAAGACTAGCGATTAAAGTGGTCAATCCACAATATGAGGAGGTAAGAATTAGGCTTCAAGTAACCTTTAACCCGGGAGTAGATAAAGCATTCTTTATGAATGAGTTAGAGGAGGATATTATAAATTACCTTTCACCATGGACAAGTGGAGAAAAACTAGCGATAGATTTTAACAGTCATTTCAATAAAAGTAGCTTGGTATACTTTATTGAAAAATTGAGTTATGTGGATTTTATCCAAGAACCCAGAATATTTAGAAACAATGTAGAGATGGGCAATGATATTCTTCCAAGTAGTCCCAAACATGTATTGGTGGCTGCAAAATCTCATGATATTTCCATTTATGCCCCCCTTAGTAATTGATATATGATGGATCAAAACACATATCGTCCCATTTCAAAAGAAGTTCATTCACAAGATGACCAAGACTTTCATTTTCTAAAGGAAGAAGGAATTAAAGTTATTCAAAGATTGGGCAATAAACTTTGGACGGATTACAATACCCATGATCCTGGTATTACAATATTAGAAATTCTAGCCTATGCCATAACTGATCTGGGCTATAGGCTTTCCCTGCCTGTGAAAGACTTACTGTTGGGAGGGGATAAAACAAACTACCTTAAAAAGCATTTTCATATGGCCCCGGATGTTTTGCCATGCAAGGCATTGACTGAGTTGGATTACCGGATGCTATTTATGGACATTGAAGGTGTCAAAAACAGTTGGATTGAGCCTTATAAGAAAGAAGTTTTTATGGATTGCAAAAACTTAAAAATGGCTTATGAACCTGATATTTGGCAGGGGATTCCGGAGAAGGATAAAAAGTCATTTGAGTTAAAAGGACTGCATAAAATATTGGTAGATGCGGCTGATGAAATTCCATTTGATCAAATAAGAAAAAATGTGATGCGGGCTTACCATCAGAATAGAAACTTATGCGAAGACTTGGTGGAAGTGCTACCTGTGGAGGCGCATCCAATTCAGGTTTGTGCCATTATGGAGTTGAGCCCTGATGCAGATGAAGAGTTGATTGCTGCAACAATTGAATGGAATATTGAACAATATTTCTCACCCAATCTTCATTTTTACTCTTTTGAAAACATGCTGGTTAAAGGGTATTCTGCTGATGAAATTTTGGAGGGGCCCTATTTGAAACACGGCTATTTGGATCCGAAAGAAATACAGGCTGCCAAACTTAGAACTACTATCAGCCAATCTGATATTATCCACTTGATTATGGATATTGAAGGGGTGGAATCCATTAAGGATTTAAGCCTTAATCATTGTGATGAATCCCTTTCAGGTAATGGTTGGGTAATAGAAATTCCGGAGGGTAAAAAACCTGTTTTATGTGATAAAAGTAAGTTTAACTTTTACAAGGGCTTGCTGCCCCTTAATGTTAATCAGGAGGCCGTTTCTAATTATAAAAAAACACTAGGTGACCAATTTAGAGAAGAACAATATGGGATCAAGGAGAAAGGGTTTCCATTACCTGAACCTTATGGTCACTCCCTCGAAGAATATACCAGTATAAGGAATGATTTTCCTGAGGTATATGGTGTAGGTCCACTTGGTATTCCTGAAAGTGCCGAAGGAATGGGGCGTCAGGAAAAAGCCAACCAATTGAAGGCTTACTTGACTTTTTTTGATCAAATTTTGGTCAGTTATTTTAAGCATCTCGGTCAGGTTAAAAACTTATTGTCCGTTTTTGATACCCAAGAAAGGACTTATTTTACTGCCAGCATTGTGGATATTGGAGACCATCAGACATTTTTAGGCGAGTTTTATGATAGTGGAAACTTATACGAAGACTTGATGGCTCCCTTTGATGAGCGAAACAAAAGGAGTCAACAACTCAAAGATCATCTTTTGGCCCGTTTTGGTGAGAAATTTTCTGACTATGCATTTTTAATGAAAAAAATCTACGGCTCAGGAGTAGATGAACAGGTGTTGGAAACCAAGTCTTATTTCCTAAAAGAGTATGGCAATATTAGTGCTGAGCGGGCCACGGCCATGAATTATTTTAGGCAATCCCCAAAAAACTTATGGAATAGCTCCAACGTGTCAGGTTTTGAGAAAAGGGTTGCTTTATTGGTGGGGATAAAGAATTATTTCCGAAAAAACCTTTCCAAGTCTTTTGTTGAAATTTTCCCTACCTCCAACTCAGAAGGGGAGGCTGGTTTTAAATGGAGAATTTATGACCTGAATAATAATATTTTATTAAGCTCCAATAAATTCTACTATGGCAGAACTGCTGCCCATAAGGATATTTACTTGGTGATTCAGCAGGTCAAGGCAGTATCTCTCGAAATGATTAACACTGTCCTTGATCAATTTGAAGATGTTCCGGAGGAAAGTTTCCATTTCGCTTGTTTTCAGGTGAGTATTTCCCCTACCGGTAGATTTTCATTCGGGATATCTGATCCGGATATTATTAATCAGGATAGCCCGGATTTTATTATTGCAAGCCAACAGAAGTTCTTTACTTTTCAAAATTTCAAGAATGCCCTGTTGAGTTTTAAGTCATTTATGGCTGAGCATATGGATGATGAAGGAATGTTTGTGGTCGAAAACATTTTGTTAAGGCCGGATTTTAATGAGGAAGATCTAAATAATCAGCATTTTCTTCCTTTTTGCAAGGATGATTGTGGGCCAGGTAATTGCCTGGACCCATATTCATATAGAGTTACCATCGTATTACCGGGCAATTCTTTTAGGTTTGCTGATAGGGATTTCAGGGATTTTCTCGAGAATATTATCAGGGAAGAATTGCCTGCACACATTTTAGCCAAAATCTGCTGGATAGGAAGGGCCAATACAGGCGATTTAGAACAAGAAGACCAAATGAGTCCCTTCGAACAAGCCTATGAATATTTTCTCTCCGGCCTTACAGTTGGAGATTTCCAATACCACGAAGCATTTATAAAAATATTATCTGAATTGCATTCCATTTACCCAACAGGCACATTGTATAATTGTGAGGATGAAGATGAAAGTAATGCAATGAGGGATACAATAATTTTAGGAAGATCTAATTTAGGAACCATTTAATCCCGTAGGCCATGTCAAATAAACTAAGTTCCGTAACCTACCAATATAGAAATTATAAGGCTGATCAGGTGCTTACGCATACCCAGCTAAATGAGACCATTGCCTATTTTGAAGATCAAAATAGGTTGACGCGGGTGGCACTGACTGGTGTGGGCATCATTCATGGGTTGACCATTTCCAAAGGAGTATCTGAAACCGGGGACGAATTTATAGTCAGCCAAGGTGTGGGGATAACCACTGATGGCGATTTAATTGTCCTTCACAAACAACTGTCGGAAGAGCAACCCAAAGAAAATACAATCTCAATAGACAAACTATCATTTACTCATTTTAGAGTGTTTATTGACGATAAAGCAAAATACTCTCCTTATTTCTATGCAGATGAGGAGCAAATACCCATTTGGGAGTTTTGCAATGAGGAAGATGTTGATGCCCAGCCATTGTCAGCACTGGAAAACTGGGAGGACATGAATGTTTTGGCCTATCTGGAAAGTTATCCAAAAGGGGAGGACATTTGCGGTGATATCAATTGTGACAACCAGGGGATAGAGCAAATTTCTAAATTGCGTTTTTTAATGCTAGAGGATGCTAGCATTCAAGGACTGGTAAACCAAGATGAGATCCTATCTAAGGATTTAGCAAATAAGGAACTCTTTGGAGAATTGGCACCAATTCATTTGATGAAGGTGGTTCACAATGGGGAAAATTCAACAGATTTATCACAAATTGATAAACTTTATCGGGAAGCCTTAGAAAATGGTAACACTATAGAAGAATTGGGTAAAGGACTTCAGGCAATTGTTGAAGGCTTTGGGTCAATCCTAGAACCAGCTGAAGATACAATAAACTTAATCGAAATATATAATGAAAGAATCGAAGCGCTTTTTAATAATCCCTCAGAGGATTATAACTTCTTTCAATACCGATACCAATTGGCCAAAGACCTTATCGGTACTTTTAATGAGTTAGTAAAGGAAATAAAAGAATTCGATTTTTGGCCCAATCCAAAAATTACCCCATTTCCCAAGCATCTTCAATTAGGGAAATTGGATGGAACAGGTTTTCGCCATGATTTTTATAAATCTCCTGCATTGGGCAGTTTTGAACAGAGAAAAATTGAAATCAATTCTTTAATCAAAAAGGTGATAGCACTTTTAAGATCTTTCGAAATAAAAACAGATCAAGGCTTGAGGATTATACCGAATGGTAAGCGAAAACACAATGCCATTTTCCCTTCGATCCCATTTTACTATGTCAACAATGAGGAATTAATTAGTAATTGGGGTTCGGCTTCCGAGCTCATTAGCTTTTATTACGGAATGGGAAACAATCCATTGTTACTAGAGTTTGATGGTGTTGACAGCTATTTGATTGGTGGACATTTGGGCACAGAAGGGGAGAACACCTTTCAAGCCATTAATTCGATGATAAGTCAGTTTGGGTTGGAATTCAAAGTCTATCATTTTGATCTTTCAGTAAATCAGAAAGAGCTTAAAAAGCTTCTTAAAGATCACCCATCTTGTACTACTTCTGGAGGGGTTCCAAAAGCAGGTACTTATATCTTGCTGAGTCAAGATAACAAAGTTTTTGCTGACCTTTCATTATCTTACCGTGTAGTGGATGAAAGCGGACTGATTGGGGCCGGCCACATCAAGGTTGCAAGTTGTAGTTATCCTTGGATTAGTTCTTTAAAATACCTCAATAATTTGTCTAGAAGTATAAAAGGATCTGTAAGGAGGTTTGGTATTCAGCCCAAAAGTTATCGCTTGGCGGTCAACAGCTACACCATCAATGAAACCCCCATAATCACAGGGGCAGTAACTCTTGAAATACCCTTTGAACAGATATATAAAAGGAGAATGCATGCCATTACTGAAGCCTTGAATGAAAGGTTTCCTAAAGGATTGGTGTTTGATTTTGATGAATCTTTAAAACGGTTTGTTATCACTCGTCCATTTGATGATGAATTCAAGGTGAGTTTTTCGGACAATACCTTAAGTATAAACTCCCCTTCCTATACCTATACTCAAGATGGCATGGTGAAATCGGATAGGACCTATAGAATTGATTCAATCCGTTGTGAAGAATTAAAAAAATATAGAGAAAGCACCTATGTGCAATTGCAAAACGAATTTGCACCAATAGAAAAAGATGATGATTATGGTGCCTTTACCGGCAAATGGAAACAATGGTATGATTTGATTGATGATTTGATGACAGATTCTAGATTTACCGGAGAAAATAATCCTAGAATTCCAGAAAGTATAGAAGATCTTCCCAATTCTGTTTCCAGAATTATCAGTAGAGTGCAGCGAAGCCTGGAGGCTTCACAAATCCCTCATGATCTTTACCTAACAGGTGATTGGGTAAATGGAAGTTGGGCTAGCATTGAAATGATCAATGAATATAAAAATTCTACCAATACAAACGATACCATTTTTAGGTTTTTAAACTTGAGGAGTAGTCTTCACAAAAAAGACCAAGCATCAAAAGCCTCCCTTGTGGTGGTCTTAGCTAGAGAGATAGATAGGGAAAGAATGATCACAACCCTTAGTCCTTTCACTGAGTTGGTAGATGTTTATATTGAGGTTCCAGCTGTAAGAAACCAACCACGTACCATTGATACCATTACTAAGCTTAAACTCTAATACATGAAAAAGGACCAATCATACAAATTCCGGATGATGATTGGTCCTCTATGGGCTTCTTTCCTATTCCACAAACTTTAATCTCTAGTCTAGTAGTATAAGCGACTCAAAAGTGATGTAAACAACACGTAACGAACGCAAACTTCTAAACATTTTGACTTAATCGACTGCTTCCTATTCCATACTTATTGCCAGTAAAATCAACTTTGTCTTGCGACTTAGCGAGTAGAAATATAATAAATAAATTGAAATAAAAAAAATATATGAAGGAAATCGACAACCATTTTATTGAAAAAATTTCTGTCGATATATATTCCAAATCAGTGGAGAATGCCAAGTCTATAGAAAAAAATATAGACACTTTTATTGAGGACTATATCATTCCCTCTGTTACCAAATATCTTGATGAATTGGAGAAGGAGTTGCATTATGCTTCCATACAGATTCCTGAGATAAGTATCTCTTTGGAACTTATGGAAGAGGATTTTTCAGACCCTAATTTTGTTCAGCAAGCATTTATTAACCAATTTAAAAGAGCAATATCAAAAGCAATTTCAACGACAGCCATAAATGACTTTAAAGGAAGAGAAAAGAAAGGTGCACTTGTTCCAAGTAATTGGGCTCAGGATTCTTTTTCAAAAGAAGGTAGTGAAGCAAGCTTAGCTTTAAATTCAGTTGAAAATACTTTGAAGTCGTGGATCTATTTTTTAGAAAATGGAAACCTTCCTTGGTGGTATTCTATTAGGCAAGCAAGAGAATATTTCACTTGGGAAAAAATTAGCACTTTATTAAGTAAATATATAGATAGGGAAGGATTGCTTAAAAAGTTTCAACAAGCATCATTTCTGGAAAGGGTATTGAGTCAATATGCAAATGATGATATCAAGGAATTAATATGGATGATGATTGAGAATAGTGCCCTGATAAATAAATCACAATATGATCAAATAATAGAACAATTGAGGAATGACCAAAAAGTTATTTTCTTTAGGTGTATTATAGGTTTAAGCTTGAGAAAAGTATTGAATGTTAGAAAGGATATAATATTTCAAGTCTACCATTCTAAAGTCGCCACCTCGGAAAGGAAAATAGTAGAGAAAATCTTCAGAGAAGTCATAAAATTTGATGATATTAAAGGGAGAAATAAAGTTCTTCCTTTGGTGTATGAATTTTTAGATGGAAATAAGGGATTCGCTGATGAATTACCGGACATGAAAAAGGAAAGGGAGATAATTTCCGAGGATTCTTTAGAGACCTATTATATAAACAATGCAGGTCTTATTTTACTACATCCCTTTTTGAAGGCATTTTTTAAAGATTGCCAATTGATGGATGAAAATGAAAAAATAGTTGATGCAGATTTGGCAGTTCACGCCCTGCATTTCCTATCTACTAAGGAGGAGAAAGCATTCGATTTTGAATTTGTTTTAGAAAAATACCTGATAGGCCTAAGTCAGAACATAACTATAGCAAGAGAGGTGGAAATCTCCAATGAAATTAAAGAAAAGACGGATAAACTCTTGGGAGCTTTGAAAGAAAATTGGACAAGGTTGGGCAGTACAGGCTTGGATACGATTAGAAACGAGTTTATTAATAGAAACGGTAAATTGGTGATTGAAGGGCATTCCAATCACTTATTTGTGGAGAGAAAAGCCCAAGATGTTTTACTGGACAGTATTCCATGGAATATTTCCTTGGTAAAACTGCCTTGGCAAAAAAGACATTTGTTTGTAAACTGGTAACAAACATTCTTATGAAAAGACATGGTTTTAGAAAGTCATCCGTAGGTTTGATGAATCCTGCATTTCAAAGCAAAGAAGGCAATGGATTTTTTCGTCGACAACCGGATAGAAAAGAAGCTTTAATTCCAAAAGCTGCCAATGATCATTTTTTTGATCCCCTCCTACAAAGAGCCACTGAAGAAAATGAATCAGCAGATCCGGTACAGAGTAAGGAAGATGCTGAAGATAAGGTAAGCATGAAAGAAAATGCTGAGGAAGAAATAAAAAAACAAGCGATTTCGGAAGAAGAACCGGTACAGAAGGCAGAAGAGGAAGAAGCTGTTCAATCCAAAATAGAAGATAGTTTGCAAAAAGTAGAAGAAGAGGAACAGGTAAGTGCTTCAAGTGAAGAAGAAGAGGCCGTTCAACAAATGTCTGAAGAGGAGGAAGCTGTTCAGTCCAAAACGGAAGAGGAGGAACCTCTCCAAGCAAAAAACGAGGAAGAAGGCATTCAAGCCAAGGATGATGGATCAAAGGAAATTAAAAGAGGCCAAAGTCAGGCCGATAGCATAGAAAGTACACTTTTTCAAGAAAAGGGTAAAGGCATGGCCCTAGCGCCTGATGTCAAACAAAAGATGGAGAATAGTTTTGATTCTGATTTTAGTAAGGTTAGAATTCACACGGGTCAAAAAGCACAAATGATGTGGAAAAAAATTCATGCCAAAGCCTTTACCCATGGATATGACTTGTTTTTTGGTCAGGGACAATACCAACCGGAAACCAAAGCAGGAAAACACTTATTGGCGCATGAGCTTACGCATACCCTACAGCAGAAAGGAAAAACCAAAAAAACTGTACAACCCAAATTAAATGATGGGCATGATTTTCATCCAACAAGTAGGTTTTCCACCATTGAACTACTTGAAGATATATATGACAATTATGCAGTCTTGAAAATAGGCTCTAGTGGAAAAGAGGTGATGTTATTGCAACATGCATTAATTGGTTTAGATTATCGATTACCTAAATATGGTGCAGATGGATCTTTCGGTGGGGAAACTAGTAGAGCTGTAAAAGCTTTTCAAGCAGATATGGGATTGACCGTAGATGGAATTGTTGGTAGGCATACGATTAGATACCTAGACAAACTTGACAGGAGAGTGGATGTTGCCGATCCTGAACTACTGGTTACCATTGATACTAAAATCAACTTAAATAATGTAATAGCGCAAGCCGGAGCGATTCCTTCAAATACCTTAAGCCCCGTTGATTTGGGGAGGGTATTTCCTGAAAATATTGAGGTTAGATTAAAATTATTAGATGATGGGGTGAAGTGGCAGCCTATAATTACCGGATTAACAGGTCATTATTCTGTTCAAACACGTTTGCTTCCGGGAATGAAGGAAGTCACAGGGCCGGGAGGAAACACCAGCGAAGATAATTATTGCGATCAGATCAAGGATTTAAACAGTAAGGCGCTTTCTTATGTAGATTGGTATATGGAGGATGCTATTTTAGCCCACGAAAGAGTTCATGCCTCCAAAATGCGTGAGGCTTTGATTTCGCCTATCGTATTGAAACCTTTAGAAAAGTCGATAACTGATTTGGCTTTTCCAAAAAGTAACTTGGCCTTCAATGAAAAGGTGGCTGAAGTGATGCTAAGGATGGATAAAAGGTTTGAAGACGCAGTTTTTGAAGCAGAAATAGCCTGGATAGAACAGTTTATTAGTGTTATAAAGGCTGACCATGGAGACCCGAAAGGTTCCGGTCCAGCATATAAAGAAGGGAAAAAAATTGTAATGCCGATGATTAATAAAATCCGAAAACATGCCAAAGCAAACAATTGGTCTTCATGTCCTCATGGCAGTTCTTAAGATGAAAAGGGTTTCGAATAGTTTTTGAAATGTAGTCAAAAAATGAATTGATGCAAGCAATTGTATGAGCCACTTTAGTTCCAAATCTAAAACCAGCAGAGGTCATGCCTCACAAAACCAGCCTGATCAATTTTTTCAGGCCAAATTAACGGTTGGACAGCCAGGTGATCAGTATGAGCAAGAAGCTGATGCCATGGCAGACAAGGTGGTGCAAGAAAAAGCTCAAGATGATACCATTCAAGCTCAAGCAGAGAATAAAATTCAGGCGCAGTCAATTGCAGAAAGGGTGACACCTTTGGTTCAGAGAAGGTCAGATGATCAAAAGGTCCAGGCCAATGGGGATGAGGAAGAACAACTTTCTATGGAAGCTGAAGAGGGTGAAAGTGAGGAAGCTGTCCAAATGAAGCAACAAGCATCGGCTGATCCTCCAGTTGGTTTTGAACAGCAACTTAATCAAAATTCCGGGGGGGAAGCGATGG
>NZ_CAXBOC010000026.1:0-19879 GCF_963976465.1 uncultured Cyclobacterium sp.
ATCGTTGATCGATACCTAGAACACACCCGGATTTACCATTTTCAAAACAACGGGCAACCTTTGATTTATTTAGCATCAGCTGATTTGATGACCAGAAATCTATCCAAACGTATCGAGGTAGCCTTCCCAATTAATAATGAGAGGGCAAGATCCCTCCTCCTATCTCAATTAAATGGCCAACTTCAAGACAATGTAAAAGGAAGACAGGCCACCGGCAAAAAGGCAAATCATATGCTTCCTGGAAAGGAATCCATAAGTAGCCAAGAAAAGATGTTTCAACTAGTAAGTAATTATAATGTTCAGGATGCTATCTAGAGAAATCGTTAGGAACTTTAAAATCTATTTTATTTTAGGGTTCATATTTATGTCCTTGGCAACCTACAGTAGGGTTATTTTTACTGAATTGTATGAACTGGAATTATTGGGATCCCCCCATATTAACTTTGGTATAATTGTGAAATTTGCTTCCCTAATGATTTTCCTGGGATCCTTTGGGCTAGCCCTATTGTCCAGTTTGTTGGACATCCTATTTTTAAAAAAATTATTGGTCAATACCTCTCCTAAAATTGTCCTTATCATTGGGATCCCTACGCAGGCCCTAATGATCATATTAACCTTACTCTTTCTGGATTTCATTTTCATACACACGGTTCCTTTTTTTTACAATGGACCTTTAAGAGCCTTTGAACCTTCGGAGATTGTAATCATCGCCGTGCATTTAATTGTAGCCACAGGGATGTCCAGGGTAATGATAGAGATTGACCACAAACTGGGGCCGGGAAATTTATGGAAAATGCTCAGTGGAAGATTTTTTAAACCTCGAGAAGAAGAGCGAATTTTTATGTTCATTGACCTGAAAAGCTCTACCTCTTTTGCTGAAAGAATCGGCCATCTCGAATACAGTCGTTTTTTACAAAACTGTTACCAGGATTTCTCAATTGTGGATCGATACCGGGCAGATATTTATCAGTATGTGGGGGATGAAGTAGTGGTGAGTTGGAACCCAAAAAAAGGAACCGATAACGACAATTTTCTCAAGGCATTTTTTGCATTTACAGACCTACTGAAAAAAAAGACCGATTATTACCAAAAAGAATATGGCATTACTCCTTACTTTAAGGCCGGAGCAAATATTGGCCCTGTTATCATCACTGAGGTTGGGGACATCAAGCGGGAAATCACTTATCATGGTGACACCTTGAATACTGCCGCCAGAATTCAAGAAAAATGCAATGAACTCAATGCCCAACTGTTAATCTCTGAGCCCCTTTATAAGTTGATAAAAAACAAAGCGGCTTATAAAATTGATGATGTGGGTACCATCCATTTGAAAGGAAAAGGTAAAGACGTAAGGCTATATCGTGTAGCTCAATTAAACAGTTGATTCACTTACTGCTTGACACTCTGAAGAATGGGAATAGTCGGTTATGCCGATATCTTAAAACTGATAGCCTAAAGAGAAGAAAGGTAAGGTTTCCTCTTCCGTAAAACCTACAGAAAAAGTGGCCACAAGTTGATTCAGCGGAGCCATCCATATTCCACCTCCGCTTGCATTGTGCCATTTACCCGACGTTTCTTGCCGGCCCCAGACCCTACCAATATCATGGAAGGCCAAGACACCCACAGTAGCAGGAAAAACATAAGTCTTTAGGTTAAATAAGCGAGCCCTCACTTCCGTATTGTTATAAGCCACAGCATATCCATTGAACCTATACCTCCTAAAACCCCTTAAATTAATAGTGCCGCCTAAGGTTTGACCTTGAAAAAACTCGTAATTCCCCCAGTTTCTCCCTGCACCAAATTTGGTTGCCCACACCAATCTAGAAGGATATCGAAATGACCAATACATGGCCAATTCAGCATTTATCTTTGTAAAACTTCCTGAATAGTCATTTAAACCCCACATTTTTTGGCTTTGCGCCTCAAAAAACACACCTCTTGACGGCATTTTTTCATGATCTCTTGTATCAAAAAATACTTTGGCAAAAAGCCCGCTATAATACCGGGCCTTATCAAGATCTGCTTGATCCAAGCCACTCTCCGATGAGGTTATAAATTTATTGGCATTTTCATTTGGGTCGAATTTAAAAGCCTGAAATTGGGGTCCAAGGGTTAAATTACCACTTTCCCTAAGCTTGGTTTGCAAGCCAGTTTTAAGCTCATACCAATTAAACCTAGCCCTGTAATAAGCAATCTCGAAAGACTCCCTATTGTAGACAGATTCATTCCCCATTCCAAAATAATTGAAAGAGTATTGTGGGGCGCGAATATCAGCACTCCATATCAGATCCAAGTTTCTCAGCACATCCACAGCATGACCTTTGTACTCCACATTAAAGGCATTGGTTTTAAATGCAAATTTACTCATCACAGACTGACGGATGGCAAAAGGCTCTTTTTTGAACCCTTGTTTTTCCCACAATAGCCCTGCACCAATATAGATCCCGTCATCCCTATTGTATGCCACCGAGGCCAAAGGCATGAGTTTGTCAAATTTAAAGCTTTTTCTATCGTAATTTATTTCGGAAGGTACAGGTCTGACTTTCGCACTATTTCCTAGTGCAATAGACATCTTTTCATTGGGACTTTGATAAATAAGGGTATTCTTTCTTTTTGTTCTTCCATTATCCGCAATCACTTTTTCCCCATGACCCGGAATCACCCTGACTTTTATTTTGCCGGTACCTTCGCCATTAAATTCAAAAATATCATCTCCTTCCAACCCATACAAACGGATTTCATTGGTTTCTTTCGGTAGGAAAATCCGCCGGTAAAGCTCCTGTTCAAGGTTTCCTGATTTATCAATTTTTCTAAGGTAAACTTCCACACGACCATCAGGGAGGTAGTCCACCTTAAATAACTCATTTTTATCTGTCCCAATTACATCGACCTCTTTGGCTAGAAATTGGTAATATTCAAGCATTCCCGACTTCAACCAGGTTTTCCTTTGCAACAATTTACCTTGTATTTCTCCCCCATCAACGGCCACAACCGAATCCGGCCAGTCCTGAAAAGCTGATTTTACCCCTTCTACGGAAATCTTAGCCATTACATCGTCCAAAGACTCCTCCCAGTCTTCCCTGTCCAATTCATTCATAAAACTTCGGTCAAAGTACCTTCCATTAAACATAAAACCCGGAATGGTACGAGGGGCTTTATAATCAAACCCTTGAAACTTAGGCACCAACCATTTCCTGCTGCCAATTTTGGGGATTAGGCCTTCATTTACAAAAAACGCCTGGTCCCTATCTCTCGGCATCGGGCTAAACTTCCAGCCTTTCACCTTTTTTTCACCGATCCACCTCCATTGGTCATCATGTCGGTCCCAGTCACCTATCCATAAATCAAATATTCTGGCTTTTAGTACTTTGTGTTGCAACACCTCATGGTCATTGTCACCATGAATTTTACCAAGCATCTTGTCCGTACTAAAAAATTTAAAATCCTTTGCCACACCCTCCCAGGCTATTTCTCTTTCTTCAAACAAGTACAGCTTATCTGCATATTTTTCCCGGTAGATTCCCAAAATAGGGTCATCGGGTAGATGTACAATTTTAGGATTGGTATGGACCACCCCTACTTCTTCTGCAAGCCTTGCCACAGCGAGGGCTGCATATGGATGAGAAGAAGATATTTGATCCTCCACCACCTGTTTGGCTATTGTTTCTCGTAAGGCCGGCGAAAGGGCATTTTCAGGATATTTATTTACAGACCTTAACACATACTCTTTTTCATCTTCACTCTCTAATCTAAGTGAGCGCGTCTGCATGCCCCCACCTTGTTTGACAATGCGTAAGCCTCCTTTGGCAGTGGACAGGTCTATGGTCTCGAAGGTAGCAGGAATCGCCCAAGTGTTTCGGTAGTTTTTACCAAGAAATTTATAGTACCCTTTCCCATGGATGTATTGAGTAGAAATAGGTCTCGTCACCTCTTTTGGCAGGTTCCTTTCAAAATCCTCTAGAGCAGTCTCATCACTTGCAAATGGTGCTACCAGTTGCTTTTTATACAATGCCTCTTTTTTTGAGGGGTCAAAAAAAGTCAAATTCACTTCATGATTGGCATTAAAATCCAAAACAGCATATCCCTGAGATGGATAGATAAAATCTGCATCATGGTGCTTTTTTACAGTGGTATGTTTGGCACCTGCACCACTGATTATAAAACTTATGTTATCCTCCTGGGTATAGGCCAAGCCATGTTCGTGTCCGGCAACTTGTATCAAGTTGGGGTGTGTTTCAAAAATTGCTTCCAAGGCATCAACCATGGCCTCATATTTTGGGTGGACCAAATCTTGAATATTGCCAAACCATGTTCGGTATAAGGGATAAATCGAGCCTATGACAGGTAAAGGCAGGTATAAGTTGGGGGAAAGGGCTGTAAGGGGAAAGAGGTGGTCTTTCCAACTGTAAGCGCCATTGTGAGGTCCGTAAGATCGAAAAGGATGGTGCATGGCTACCAAGACTACCTTATCCTTATTTTCTTCAAGGACATAAGTTACGGCTTCTAAAATTTCATCTTCCGTTTTGTACTCACAATCGGATTCAATTCCCGGTTTATCCTTGAGATGAAGCCACCATTGGCTATCCAACAATAGCAGTATGGTTTCATTGTCTAGCTCCACCACCTCCGGCCCGGGGCATCCACCATTTGGCACCCAACTTACCTTATCCTCAGGATAATTTGCCGCTACATATTTCTCTGCCCTAAGGATGCTGTTCCACCCATCTTCTTTGCCTTTTTTCCAGTCATGATTCCCCGGTATCATCCATATCTTACCGGACAAGTATTGGTAGAGGTCCAACTGGGTTTTTAGCACATATTCCGCCATTGCCCTTTCATCATCATCTCGTTTGGGCATCCCTTGCGGGTAAATATTATCACCCAGGTAAACTATATGCGATGGAATATCAGGCTGAGCTTTTAGTTTATTGCGGATATCATCCACTACAGCATTTGTTCCATTTTTAACCTCTCCTGCATCCCCTATTAAATAAAGCCTGAATTTTGAAGGGGCTTCCTGAGCCTCAGCAGTAGAGAAAGACAAAAATATCAACAAAAGGAAAAGCTTATTCATAGGAGGAAAAGTTTATGGCTTGTATTTATAAATTAACAAATTAGGCTTTCCGCCCCTGGCTTCATTTGAGACATACATATTTCCCTTAGGATCAAAAGTAATGCCTTCCGGCTGTTTAAAAATCTTGGGGTTTAACTCATAAATTTCCTTCGCATTAAATGCAGTATCCGTAATTAAAAGCCACTTTCCTGTGGAAGACAAAATATAATATTTGTTTTCAATCGGGTGTAATGCCACGGCTGCAGGCTCCATTTTCAGACTTGTTTTCCCCTTAAGCTTTAAAATGGTTTTAATTTCTGAGGCTTTTAAGGTTTTAAGGGCTACTTCTTCATAAGCTTTGGTCCCTAGGTCAAAACGATATACGGAAGTTTCTCTGGCCTTTTTATCCCATTCACAGGTTTTACAAAAGGTATAAATATACGCTCCTTCCTCAGAAACAACCAAGGCCTCCAAGTCGCGTTTCTTTTTAATTGGAAAAGTATATTTTTTACTTGCAGATTCTTTAGTAAATGGAGAAGTAACCTCATAAAGTGTCCCATTGCTTTGCAAGACCCAAGCCCTGTCATTGACCCAGGCGATGTCTTCAATGTCGGCATTTTTGGCAAACTTTTGACGGTCTAAGATCTCACCGGTTTCCGGTGATAGGCTATAAATAATTGAAGATTCATCTTCAACGGCCAACAGCAGGTTATCACCTACCCATTCTAACCCCGACACTTCTTCCATTCTGTCTGGCAATACTATTTCCGTATAATCGTTTAAGTCATAAGCTGACGGAAACGTATCACCTTTCACTCTTTCTGCAATGGAAGTACACTGCATATTTGTCAGAATGATAAAGGTTAAAATCTGTGAAAAATTTACCATTATTCAATTGTAATTAATTACCTTGAAGTTAGTACTATCAAAATTAGTAAATCACCTTGGATAAGCAACTAGAAAAATTCGAATCCTGGATCAGGAAAATGTTTGAAAACAGGCAAAAGTCAGAGGTCTGTTACCACAACATGGATCATTCATTGCAAATTGTCGAGAAAGTTGCCGAAATAGGGGCCTACTATAATTTAAGTGAAGGGGACAGAGAAGATTTATATGTAGCAGGATGGATGCACGATATCGGTTATTGGGAGGTCAAAGGAGAGGGGCATGAAGTAAAGGGTTCTGAAATGGCTCAGGATTACCTGATAGAGTTGGGGCTGAAACAAGAGAGGATTGACCGAATCAAAGCTTTAATTCTAGCGACAAAAATGCCTCAATCCCCCAAAAATCTTTTGGAAAAGATCATCTGTGATGCCGATTTGTATCACCTAAGTTCAGAGCATTATTTTGATCAAACCATCCTTTTAAAAAAAGAGAAAGCAAATCTTGGATTTGGAAAAACTTCTTTACTTGACTGGCTAAAAGAAAGCAAGATTTTCATGCTGGCTCACCACTATCATACAGAATACGCCAAGATCAATTTTCAGCCCGGAAAGGAGGCCAATTTAAAATCTATCGAACTGAAGATTAAGGAAGCGGAAGCCCAATCAAAAGCCAAACTAGAAGGTAAAAAAAAAGATAAAAACAAAAAGAAATCAGAACGGGGTGTTGAAACTATGTTTCGGATAACCTCAAAAAATCATTTGGCACTTTCTGCCCTTGCAGACAATAAAGCCAATATTATGATTTCTGTTAATTCTATTATCATATCTATCGTTGTGGCAGTTTACCTGCGGGTTATTGAAGAATATCCCTATTATTTGGTTCCAATTTTAATGTTAATTATAACTTGCCTTATTGCCATGGTATTTGCCATTTTGGCCACCCGCCCCAATGTTACCCAAGGGATTGTAGCCAAGGCAGATATCAGCAAAAAACAAGGCAACCTGCTTTACTTCGGTAATTTTCATGAAATGTCATTACCTGAATACAAAGAAGGCATGCATTCATTGATGAATGATGGAGTATACTTATATGACAGCATGATTACCGACATTTATCATTTAGGAATTGTCCTTTCAAAAAAATACCTATTGCTCAGAAAGTCCTACAATTTCTTTATGTTTGGCTTCGTTCTTTCGGTAGTTTCTTTCTTGATAGCCACTTATATCTTCGAACCAATTCCTCGATAATGTAAATTACAAGTTCTCTGTATTGACTTCTAAGGTTTATATTGAAAAGTGTCCTTTCTTAGTAAACCCATTTTTTAAGTAAAAAGAACGCTATTAAATCTCGATTGGGTTGCCTTCAATCATTATTATTTACCTTCTAAATTAAATAATTTTCGATTTTATTCGTACTCCTTAACTTGTGGATAATTTTTAGTTGAGAAATTATTTTTTTCCCATTTTTTTCTGGATTTTTAACATTTAATTGATGAATAGACTTTTTTTCAATTCAGATCTATCAAAAAGAAAGATTAATTTCTTCTTCCAAACTATACTGGTCCTTGTTCTATATTATAATGAGATCAGTGAGCTGATTCCTTTAAAGTTAATCTTATGGCAGATCGTCCACTTTTCTTTGATTGCTATAATTGATTTTTATTTGGATGATTACCCTTATAAAAAAGAAAAAATACTATGGGCCTTGTTTTCCATTTCAATCGTTTTTTTAACAATAAGCCTTTTCTATGGTGTTTTTAATGCACCTTATATCAGAATTCATTTAGCAATTTTAATTTTAGGGAATATATTCGGAGGTAAAGTGGATAAGCCTTTTTGGAAATTGCTTACAATGCTCAATCTTCTTATTTTATTTTCAATAGAATTTTCTAGAAATGAATTGTATTCAATTTTTGGAATGGCATTATTGTATGCTTCTGGAGCAATCTTTTTACTTGCCATCACGGAACGGATTTCTGAAAGAAACCGAAGTTTCTGGATGGTTCATGCGTTAGCATTATTTTTATACATTAACTTTAAAGGCCCTTTTTATGAAGAAGCCTTTATTTTTTTGGTTGGCGGAATAGCTTACGAATTGGCTAAAATATTAATCGCTCAAATGCCAAAATTAAAACCACTATAGGCACTTGATAACCCATCTATAAGATCATTCACGAATAAATTCTACACGCTTACGGTTTGATATAAGCCTAACGGTTGGGATTGGTTTCGGGATGAACCTTATCTTGGTGAAGCAATACTGTTGAGGTAGGATAAGCCAGGCGAATATTGTTCTCAGGCCCTAAACGCTCTAGTATACTTTCTGTAATGGCATGTTCAAACATCCTACGTTTCTTTGGGTCGCAAAGGTATCGCATGGAAAGCTGCACACCACGCTCAGTGATTTTGGTAAAAATCATCGGAGTAAATTGTTTGTATACAATCAAATGATCCTGTTTGGCTTTTCGAAAGACCTTCTCTGCCTTTTTTAAGTCCTCCTGCAAGTGGCTATTTAGTATTTCCAGTAGTATTTCTTTGGTTTTCTTGAAGTCGCTCCTAAGGGTAATGTAGATATTCTGTTCGTTCCAGATATAATTAAACCCGGTGGAATAATTGGCTTGGGCATCCATAAAAACTTTTCCATTGGGTACGTGAATGACCCTGCCTGTACTTTGGTCAGCATCCACCCAGTTGCCGATTTCCAGCAAAGAAAATTGAAACAACCGAAGGTCAATCACATCCCCTTGCACCTCTCCAATCTGAATCCTATCTCCCACATCAAAAGGTTTGCGAAGGTAAATAAAGGCCCAACCGGCAATGTTGACAAAGATATCTTTCAAGGCGATGGCTATACCTGCAGACAACAGGCCTAGAAATGTGGTCACAGAATGAAAATTGCCTATCCAAAGGTTTCCTATAATCAGTATACCAATAATAAAGGAGGTGTACTCTATAAACTTTCGATAATGATATTGCCTCCTCAATTCCATGGCATCTCCCCTGTAAATCAATTTCAGGGAGATTTTATTGATCAGCCACATTACGAATCCTATCAGTATTGTCTGTAGAATCCGGTTCCTTAATTCCGGCTCAATATCAATATTTAAGAAATTATCGAACATGGTCTTTCAATATGGAAACAACAATAAATATTACTTTAAAAATAAATATACGCTTTCCTTTTGGTTAGGCTACGGCTTTTGCTTTTCGATTTCCAATCCATACGCCCACCACTACAGCAAATATGCCCAAATAATGCAGGGGAAACAAAGATTCTCCGTCCAAAACTCCCCAAAAGATGGCCACCAATGGAATGATATAGGTTACAGAACTGGCAAAAACAGGTGTGACCAATTTCACGATTGAATTAAAGAGAACCAGGGCTGCTGCTGTGCCAACAGCACCGAGAAAAGCGATATATCCGGCTGCCTGCCATGCGCCTTCAGCATGCAACAGCTTAAAAGAAAATTGGGTAAACCCAAACAAATAAATGGCTGAGATGGGCAATACCATCATCAAAGAAATAGCGGTAATTAGGGTTGGTTTTATTTCCTTGATTTTATACTTAATTATATTGACATTGAAGCCATAACATATCGCAGCCAACACTACCAACAAACCATAAAGATTAAATTCCCTGAAAATATCCGGACTTCCTGAATTCCCTGCCAAAACCAATATACAAACACCCAAAAGAGCAATTATCAAACCTATCGCATTTTGTCTGGAGATCTTTGTTTTGAACAATAATGCTCCAATTATACCAACCATTAAAGGAGTAAGTGCATTGATAACTCCTGCCAAAGAACTGGAAAGCCGCGTTTGTGCAGTGGCAAATAAAAAGGCTGGAACAAAACTCCCCAAGAATCCGATGCAAAGCAAATAGCCCAGTTGCTTTCGGTTAAGCAATTTTAATTTGGAAACACCTAACGGTAACAAAACCAAGGCAGCCGAAAGAATTCTAAATGCCCCTACCTCCCCCGGTGAGTACACCACCAATGATTTTTTGATAAGGATAAAAGAACTCCCCCAAATCAAGGCCAGCAACACTAACATGGCCCAGTGCTTGGCTTTTTGGTCTTGGATCTTTTTTGCTACCGGCACTTCATTCTATTTTTGAACCCTAATTACGGCCATTTAGCCAAGCTTCTTTAAAAAACCTCATCGGCAAAAACCGTAGATATTTCTTCTAAAATATCATTCACTTTCGCGTATTCATCAGTAGTCACCAGAGAGGTACGGTAAGGTTTGAAATGCGGAATACCTCTAAAATAGTTGGTATAATGCCTTCTCATTTCCAGCACCCCAAGTTTCTCTCCTTTCCATTCAACAGAAAAATCCAAGTGCTTTTTAGCTACTTTCACCCTTTCCTCCATATCAGGCACAGCCAAAAGCTTTCCCGTTTGCAAGTAGTGCTTGATCTCATTAAATATCCAAGGATATCCTATGGCCGCTCGGCCAATCATCAAGCCATCTACACCATATTTTTCTTTATAGGTCTTGGCTTTTTGCGGGCTGTCTATGTCTCCATTACCAAAAACAGGGATTTTTATCCTGCTGTTCTTCATAATTTCAGCCAAGTAAGACCAATCCGCCTCACCTTTATACATTTGTTTTCTGGTGCGGGCATGAATACTGATGGCCTGTATACCTACATCCTGCAACCTTTCAGTAACTTCATTGATCCTTATGGTATTCTCATCCCAACCCAACCTGGTCTTGACAGTTACAGGAATTTTTACGGCTTTTACTATTTCGGCCGTCATGGCCACCATTTTGTCTATATCCAATAAAATGCCGGCACCGGCACCTTTGCAAGCCACTTTATTGACCGGGCAACCATAATTGATGTCCAAAATATCAGGCCCTGCCTCCTCTGCTATGGCTGCAGCTTCTCGCATAGAGGATATTTCATTTCCAAAAATTTGTATCCCTATAGGCCTTTCATAATCGTATACATCTAATTTTTGAACAGATTTGGCCGCATCACGAATCAAGCCTTCAGAGCTGATGAATTCGGTATACATTAAATCTGCACCATTGGTTTTACATACCGCTCTAAAAGGCGGATCACTAACATCCTCCATAGGAGCCAACAGCAATGGAAAGTCCCCTAAATTTAAATCTCCTATTTTAATCACAAGCTGAAATTTTTTGCAAAAATGAGTGTTTTTAGTTGAATATCAATAACATTGCCACGATTGTCTTTCATTTTATCCAAATTAATTTATTTCCAAAAAACAAAAGTATCTTGTGGTGCACACTAATTACTGTAAATTTACTCCTAATATGGAAATATATGAAAATCAACCAGGACAATCTAACAGGCAACCATGGTTGCTCTCGTTTACTGTTTTGGTGCTAATCGTATTTGGAGCCCTTGCTATACTTCAAACAGCAGCTTTGGGCTTGTTGCCTTTTCTATTTGGGATTTCTTTTGAGCAAGTTCCTTATTTACTCGGTGCCTCCCTTGACCATCCAAATGCCAGGATGGCCTTTCTTTTTATCCAAGGTTTAGGTGGGGGGCTCGGTTTCTTTGTGGGGGGTTGGATATTTATCCGCTTTGTAGACAGGAAAACCTTGCGCTTCGATAAGCAATTGAAGCCGGAAAAAATAGAACAGCTTTGGATTGTGATTCCCATGCTAATAGGCTTTATCCTTTTCAATTCATTGTTGGTTTACCTCAATATGAATGTTGAATTCCCGGAGGCCCTTAGCGGCCTAGAGGCTTCTTTCAGAGCCAAGGAAGATCAATTGATGGAGTTGACAAAATACCTTACGGACTTTGAAAATACTGGTGAATTCCTTTTGGGGGTATTGGTTATCGGTGTGTTGGCAGGTATAGGAGAGGAGTATTTATTCAGGGGAATTGTACAACCCAAAATGCATCAATATACAGGAAATGCCCATTGGGGTGTATGGATCACCGCTTTTATTTTCTCAGCCATTCACTTTCAATTTTACGGTTTTCTACCCAGACTAATGCTGGGAGCTTTATTTGGTTACCTGTACCTGTATTCCGGGTCTTTACTGTATCCCATCATTGCACATATCCTTAACAATACTTTAACCGTTACTATGGTTTACTTCAACAAACTCGGACTAATGGAGTTTGACCTAGAAGATACCGATACGTTGTATTGGGAGTATGTAATTATAGGCATAGTAATCTTTCTCTTATGTTGGAATTGGTTTATTAAATCAAATAAAAAACAGATTTATGAGTAAATGGCAGAGGGTTTTTGAGTCGAGTACCCCAATAAGGGCGGAAATAGTAAAAGGAGTGCTAGAAGAAAAAGGTATCACCGCGGTCATTGTTAATAAAAAAGACCCGGTTTATAAAATCCACGGAAACATCGAAGTGATGGTGCTGGCGGAAGAAGCCCAAAGGGCATTAAATATCGTAGAAAATGAAATCTCGTTTTAGTATAAGTAATTACAGTAATCTGGGCCAAAGGATAATCACAGCCATTTTGGGCACAATTATCATTATTGGCAGTACTGTATATAGTGAGTGGTCTTACTTTTTTGTTTTTGCTATCATTCTAGCATTTACCCAGATGGAGTTTTATAAACTCTGTGGACTTGACGGCATGTTGCCGCTAAAAAGCTTTGGCACATTTATTGGGCTTTTGGTATTCTCATTTACCTTTTTAGAGGAAATGAAAATCATTCCAATGGCTTATTATTTTCTGGTTTTTCCTTTAGTGTCCATGATATTTTTTATCAAACTCTATAAAAAAACAGATAAAAAGCCATTTACAGGAATAGCCTATACCATATTAGGGATAATTTACGTGGCACTTCCTTTTTCATTACTCACGGTAGCTGCATTTTCTGTGGACAATACTTTCCATTTTGAAATCATAATTGGCTCGTTATTGATGTTATGGGCTAGTGATTCTGGGGCATATTTTGCAGGAACCAAATTTGGTAAAACGAAGTTATTTGAACGTGTGTCTCCAAAAAAATCCTGGGAAGGAAGTCTTGGCGGAGCATTTGCAGCTATTATTGTCACGTATTTTATATCAAAAAACTTCACAGTATTGCCGGAATGGCAATGGTTTTGTATCATGACCATTATTATTATCGCCGGCACTTATGGAGATTTAATTGAATCGCTTTTCAAAAGGAGCATTGCAATTAAAGATTCAGGAAAAGGATTACCGGGTCATGGAGGTTTTATGGATCGTTTTGACGGACTATTGCTTTCCACACCTTTTATTATTGCCTTTTTGAAAATATTTTAATAATTGCTCTAAAAAGTCCTAATATTGTAATCTCAAAAATATATTGAGGACACTTAATCTTGGCTACTTTTTAGAAAGCTGGAATTGAAAAAAATTAAATGCTAAATTGTTATGACCATTCATAAAGAGGGTAGATCATTATTATTTTGGATGTTAATTATTTTGGCCGTGATTAACTTTGCCATCAGTTATTTAGCACCGGTAGAGAAATTGGTGATTAACCTGGTGCTTATAGGGAGCATTTTGCTCTACCTGGCCATATTACAATTTTTCAGAAACCCTGCCATTCCTGTTCCAAATGATCATGAACTGATTTATGCGCCAGCAGATGGTAAGGTAGTGGTCATAGAAAATACCGTAGAAGAGGAGTATCTCAAAGAAGAAAGGATACAGATATCCATTTTTATGTCTCCAATAAATGTCCATGTCAACAGGTCTCCAGTTAGTGGCATTTTAAAATACTTTAAATACCATCCGGGAAAATATTTGGTAGCCTGGCACCCCAAGTCCAGTCTGGAAAACGATCGTACCTCTTTGGTAATTGAACACCCTAGTGGGGTACAATTGATGATGCGTCAGATCGCAGGAGCAATGGCAAGGCGAATTAAATGGTATGTAAAAGAAGGGGATCCTGTAACACAAGGCGCAGAGTTTGGATTTATTAAGTTTGGCTCCAGGGTAGATGTCTTTGTCCCCTTAGATGCTGAAATACTGGTAGACATCAACCAAAAAACGAAAGGTGGGATCACTCCAATCGCTAAGTTCAAATCATAAAAAAAGGGATGCACAAAGCATCCCTACCAGTTTTTTCAAACAAAGCATTATTCTACAAACCCATTTCCAAAGCTTTTTTTACAAGCTCAGTAACAGAAGACACCTTTAATTTTTGGTGCAAATGCTTGCGGTGGGTTTCCACGGTATGAATACTTAGGTACAATTCTTCGGCAATTTCCTTATTGGTCCTCCCTTTTACTATCCACCTTAGAATTTCCAACTCTCTTTTAGAGAGTTTAAAGGTAGCCTTAAAATGGTCATATTGCTCAAATTCATCCCCTTCTTCGGCCTGGTTCAACACATGTTCAAAATTGGCCAAGTATCTGTCCTCCATCACTTCTCTGATGGTATAAATCAATTCTTCAGGATCGGCATTTTTTAGTACATAGGCATTTACCCCTTGTTTGATGCACTTCTTAAAAATCTCTTCATCATCATACATAGAAAGTACAATGGTTTTCACTTTCCATCTTTTCTTTTTAATGTATTGAAGAATATCTAATCCATTAACACCGGGCATGTTCATGTCCGTGATGATCAGATCCACCTTTTTCTCTTGAATGGCAGCGATTGCCTCTTTGCCATTATGAACCACTTTCTCTACTACAAAATCCGGTTCATTTGAAAGTAATCTTTCTATCCCGGCAGCAAATAACTTGTGGTCATCTGCTAATAAAATTCTGGTATTATTTGTCATTTTCCAATTCTATCTCTATTCGGGTACCTTTCCCTATTTCTGAATCTATCTGCACTTTACCATTAATAGCCTGTACTCTGGAATGTATATTCCTAAGTCCTAGACCTTGAGAAACACGTTCCATATCAAACCCTTCACCGTCATCTTCTACGGACAATATCATTTTTTCTCCCGGATTTTTAATTTTAATAGCAATCAATGTTGGGGAGGCATGCTTGATCGCATTGTTTAAACACTCCTGTACCAATCTTATTAGCACTAGTTTTTTATCTCCTTCAATAAAATCAATTGGCGCTCCTTCCTTTTCAAAGAGAACCTCACAAAACCCTGTTTTTTGAATCTTACATAATTCTTCTTCCAGAAATTCTTCAAATTTCACATCGTTGATGTAATCTTTATTAATGGAACGGGACAAACTCCGAACTTCCTTAATGATCTTATTGATAAGTTTTTTCCCTTCAAATACCGATGCCGGGTCAGGATTATTCAATACTATTTTTGTCAAGGATAAGAGCTGTCCAATATTGTCGTGCAGCTCCTGACTGACATAATGCAAGGTATTTTCTCTGATTTCTTTTTCTGCATTCAAAATGGTGTTTTTAAAATCAGCCTTTATAATCTGTAATTTATGTCTGTTTTTGATTTGTCTTTGGCGATGAACGATAACAATGGCAATGATAAATGCCGCCATAATTACCATAAGAATCACTCCTGTGAGTATAGCGAAAAAGGTTTGTTGAGAATTGTCTTCAATCACTTTTCGTAGAAAAAATCAAGGGTGAATAATAAGAAAACCCAAAAATAAGATATAAAGTCGCTGCAAAAAACCGGTTTACAGATGCCAATATTGTTAGGTAATATTGATCCAACCCCCAAGTTACATTCAAGGATCCAAAGTATATAAAACTTCCGGAGTAGAAAAATAAGATGGCGGCAATGTTCCAAAAATGAGGCACACTTAGCAAAGAAGCATTTCCCGCCTTATCTGCCATAAATAATGAATACATCAAATAACAACTAAAAAGGACCACGCCCAAACTCCCTAGCAAATGAGTGTACTGTTGAAACATTTGAGTCGGAGGCTGAATAAAAAGGGTATTTATTACGGCCCAAGCCACAAAGAAAGCAACAAAATAAATGACATTCCTTTTAATCCTTTTGGCTTCTATTAGGGTTCCCAAGTAAATTAAGATCAATATGGTCTCACCAAAAACAAAGAAAATATTGTAAACCAAAACATTTTTCTCTCCATGTTCCACCAAAAAAAATGCGTAGAGCTCAAAACTCAACACATAAGAGATGAGAAAAAAGATGAAATCATGGGACTTTTCATGCAATTGATATTTCCTCTTGAAAAAGAAAAAAAACAATGACAGCAAAAGGCCAACGATTATACAAGAAAGGTAAGCATAAAAGGTCATGGCTAAGCAATCATTGTTTTTAAAGTGTTGTATTAATTACAGTTTGGAGGACATATTTTACCCCCATTCATGATCCAGGATTCATCTGTGGTACTGGAGTTATCATTAGAAGCTTCCAAAATAAGGGTCAATTTACCGATATAATCATCGCTATTTTCCTTTTCCCCCCTCACTTTTACCGTTTCTTTGTCATACATTCCTAGGTAGATTTTTATACCACCCTCCTTTTTATCTGTTTTGGCCAATAACTCTTCAAGTGTTTTACGGTCAAAAAAGATAGACCTGGTTTGGTCTTTCGCATTGTCCCCATTTATTGCTTTTTCTGCCCCCGCAATAAACTTCTCATAATTTTCTCTAAGCTGTTTAAATAATTTTAGGTCCATACTGCTATCTGTTTAGTAAAAATTTCTTTACCAAAAATAACCATTCTTATTTTTAAAAAAGCTTTATAGATCAAAAATTTACCTGTTTTGGCCAATACATGATTTTAATCAGGTTTTCAAATTAAATTTTTGTTTCCGGGCTAAGGTATCGGCATCTGCTATCTTTAGATATCAACCCAATGTCTCAGCAAATTTCTTCATCTGTTTATTTTACAAACCCCTCTCGAAGGCTTAGAAGCCATATCTTTGAATCACTTTCACCGAATCCGGGATAGGAAAATTTTTATCTTGTTTACTTAATTAGGTTATTTGTAAATTAGGCACTTAAACTCGACGAAATGCATGAGCTTATTTTTGCCTATTTCGGGTTGTAATTAAAACAACCCATTTTCGTATTGGTCCTTGGACCGGGAACAAGTTTACCAGATATGATTTCCTTACCCTCAAAACAACGACTGGCACATATTGTATACGAATCCGATGACCGTGCCTCTAAAGCCTTTGATCTGGTTTTATTGGTTATGATTCTATTAAGTGTGGTAATTGTAATTTTAGACTCCGTTCAGCAAATTCATGACAACTTTGGTCCACTCTTGTATTGGCTGGAATGGTTTTTTACCCTCATCTTTTCCATCGAATATTTATTACGTATCTGGTTAAGCAACAAAAAGACAGGCTATTTATTTAGTTTTTATGGTATAGTAGATTTGCTAGCTATTTTACCAACTTATTTAAGCTTATTTCTATATCAAACCCAATACCTTACTGTTATTAGGGCCCTTAGGTTTTTGAGAATATTGAGAATTCTTAAACTTCCTGAATACCTTAGAGAAGCTTCACGGTTAACGGATGCCTTAAAACACAGCAGGGCTAAAATCCAAATTTTCGTGGGATCGGTTCTGACCATCGTCTTGGTAATGGGTTCTGTCATGTATATCATTGAAGGACCTGAAAGTGGCTTTACCTCCATACCCAGGTCCATGTATTGGGCAATCGTCACCTTAACTACAGTTGGGTATGGAGACATTGCTCCGGCAACAGATTTCGGTCAATTCATGGCTTCATTGATTATGCTAATCGGTTATGCCATCATTGCAGTACCCACAGGTATTGTCACCTCTGAACTGGTTTCCGCAAGAAATGCTGATGAGATAAAAAATTTCCCGGATTTAAAAACCTGCAATGCCTGTCAACTAAACAATCATAGTTTGGATGCAATCTTTTGCAGGCGATGTGGCACCCGTCTATCACCTAAAACCAAGTAATCAATTTTATGACCATGCTTCCTCAAAAAATCGGGAGATAAATTTTAAGCTGGATACTATTAATAAATGGGAGTTAATATTTTTAAAAAGCCATTTATTGATCATAACCATAGTTGTCATAAGCAGCTACTATTCTCCTGTTAGGCGTTCTACAAGTATTGGGAAAGTCGAAGAAAAACATACATTCCGGTAAACCATTGGTAAAAGTAAGCGTAACAGCACCATTTCTTTTTCCTGAAAAACCGGCAAAAATATAGTTGGCTTTAATCTTTGCTGGTCTACCACTTTCATCTCTGGACACTACTGAAACATTGCTCACACTCCCTTTTTGATACCTATTCATTACCCAACCTTTGGAATGATCACTGATTAAATCATCTATTAATTGAAGGTAATTTTGATCCTTAAATGTCCCAGAGCCACCTGTGGAAATAGTTGCAGGTTGTACCTCATTTGCCGCCCTTAGTTTTACAGGTTGTTTGTTCAGGGCAAAAAGTTTCAAGTTCTCCTCAAAGCGAATCAATCCGGGACTATTGCATTCATTCAATACCATAAGCTCATTCATGTCACTTATAACCTTCTGCACGTCTACCACCATGTCCATCATTCCTTCTATCCCATTATTCTGGCTGATTACAGCAAAAACATTCCTGAAAACATCTGCAGACTGAATTTTTTCCAAAGCCAATTTCCCATCATACATGTCCGGCTTGGCATATAAGCCTGTACCTACTGTCACCCATTCCACACAATATCTGCTAAGCTCAACGCCATACCTATCCCGAGTTACTTGTTCTGTAACACATTCCTCACGGGTCATTTCAACTTTATTTGCTGGTAAAACATCCCCACATTTTCTAGCATAGCTATTGAGGTATGCACTATACAAAGAAGAAAAAAACCGTGAGTCTCTATCAAAAGGGATATTAATAAAATCCCCTTCAAAAAATTTTATCAGTAGGTCTTCATTGGCTAGCCCATTAACATTAAAAGGCAAAGAATCTACTTTAAATTTAGTATCATCTGCTTCTTTTACCAATTTAAAACTTCCGGAGGGATTTTTAAAGAGTAGCCTATTCACGTTTTGGCTTCCTACTTCAAATTGGAATAACAAACTATATAGTAGTATAGAAAATAAAGGAGAAAAGCTAAAAAAACACTTTTTCAAAGGGTCGTTTCGAAAATAGCTCATTTCATTTCAAGATTAAATGGCACCATAAGCTTTATCTAAAAATACTTACATTTTCAATAACAAAAAAATTCATGAGTCCATTTTTCCCACACCCTAACTTCCAATCGGCAATTATATTCGAAGAATTCCATCTTTAATCGAATAATCAGAGTTGGAAAAAACAATATCCACGCAGCAAGCCTGAACGTTTGACACATAAAAAAATAGCAACAAAAAAAAGCCATGAAATAAAATCTCATAGCTTTAGTCAATTAACAATAAACCCAAAATAACCTGCTGTAGGAGAAGGAGTCGAACCTCCACGGAGCAGTTAGGAAAAATACGAGCTCGATATCTTCTTTATCCTGTGATCTCCACCCCCGAGACAGGAGGGCATGTCTGCCAGTTTCATCATCCTACAGTATATATCAGTAATAAAGCTTCCCTTCACTACCCAAAGACCTTTTGTCTTTGTTTGATATGTCAAAGTTAATAAAAATTCCATTAAATTAAAATTACCACAACATAAATTAGATTTATTTACATTATTTTTAATATATAAGTATTAAAATTAACTATTTAATTTTCCAGCCACTTCTACAATCCCTTGGATTGAAATATTTGCAAAGGACTATAAGCAAAGCAGGAATCCTTACCATAACCAACAAACCCTTACCGGAAGCAAAGCGTTAATTCCGGAAACATTTTTAAATTAAGACATCAAAAAACCAATACAAAAAAAACACCGAATTTCAAGCCTCCCAAACTCCGTAGGAGTGTCGTTTTTGTAACCGAGGGTGCCAAACCTAGGAAAATAGGAATATATACATCTTGATTTTGGCGGTATTATTGTTCCTTTTACAACAATCCTGTCAAGCCCAACCGAAAACAAACTTCGAAAACAATACTATTATTCACAAATAAATCCTAAACCCTGAAAGGGTGACAATATAATAGCCGAGGGTGTCAGCCCTCGGGATA
>NZ_CAXBOC010000027.1:0-19180 GCF_963976465.1 uncultured Cyclobacterium sp.
ATTATTGTATTTCATATTATTAGCTCTTTTTAGATTAGAAATTAACATTAACTCCTAAAATGAAATTTGTAGGATTAGGATATTGATATTTATCAATATTCTGAACATTAGATCGCCCTTTATCCAGCGAACTACCTTCAGGATCATACCCTTCCATCTCTATTGCCGTTAACAGGAAGAAGTTTTCCATAGAGTAGTAAACCCTCAAATTGCTAATACCTACTAATTCAGAAAATGTGTAGCCTATCGAAGCTGCTTGTCCTCTGATAAATGCTGCATTATAAATTTCGTGGGTATCAGTAAAGGAATCGTAACGCGCACCGGCATTACCCGCTCTAACCTGAGCTACTATTGTTCCCTCCTGATGGTCGGGACGCCAGGCGTCTAGAACCCTGTTTACCATACCTGACACAAATTGGCGGTCTTCAGCAGACTCATGTACAATGGCTTTGTCTACTCCACCGACAAACTGTATCGTAATGTTCGCATCAAAATTCCCATAAGTGAATGAGTTGATAAACCCACCATACACTCTAGGATAGGAATTTCCAATAATATTACCATCGGAAATTAATTCGATTTTCCCGTCCTGATTTACGTCTTCAAACTTCAGGTCACCAGGTACCCTGCCATAGCGTGCAGCCAAAGCAGCTTCTTGTGTGCTGTATACACCCATACGGTTAAGCCCAAAGAAGGAACCTATTGGTTCTCCAACTCTATAAACTGAAGTAGCATTTCCTGCACCGGTATCAACAAAAACGTCGGCGTTATTAGGCCCTAATTTCAAAATCTTATTCCGATTGGCAGACACCGTCAAGCGGGAGCCCCATGTGAAGTTTGGCCTTTGAATATTGGTAGTTGCCAATCCAATTTCTACTCCCTTGTTTTCCACTTCTCCCAAGTTTACAAAAGCACTTCCGGGTGCACTTGATTGTGGCAATGGAAGATTAAACAACATGTCCCTAGTTGTTTTATGGTAGTAGTCAGCAACGATATTGAACCTGTCATTGAACAGGCTAAGGTCTATTCCAATGTCCCATTGAAAAGTAGTTTCCCATTTTAAGTCCGGATTACCTGTAGATCCCGGATAGAAACCTGATCTTAAGCCATCCCCAAACATCACATTCGTCGTGTTGATATACCTTTGGGTTACAAAACTTCCGATCTCCTGATTACCTGTCTCACCAACACTGGCCCGAACCTTAAGGTTAGAGATTACCCTGTTATCTTTCAAAAACTCTTCATTGGAAATGGTCCAACCCAATCCAATTGATGGAAAGAATGTATATTTATTATTGGGGCCAAACTTTGAAGAACCATCCATACGCCCGGTTGCTGTCAACATGTATTTGTTATCAAAAGCATAGTTGACCCGTGCAAAGTATGAATTAAGAGCACTTCTTTGATTTGATGAATACACTTGAGGTGTATTGGCACCAGCATTTAAATTGTTAAAACCATAAAAGTTTGATGGGAAATTGGAAGCTCGCGCTTCAACCCAATCCATTTGAGTTTCCTGCCAGGAAAGGCCGAGTACACCGGAAAATGAATGCTTGTCAATAATTTTATCATAATTGAAATAGTTTTCATTTTGCCAGTAAAACCACCTTTGATTACTTCCTCTGGCATCTGAACTCCTCGTTCCCTGAAAATCTCCATTAAACCATCTACTATCCTCACTTCTGTTATCTATGGCAAAATTAGATTTAAAGCTTAAGTTGTCAGTAATTTGAGCGTTTAGTACTATGCCTCCAGTCAACTGCTGGTTAAGATAGTATCCTTCTCTCTGATCAGTTGTGTACACAATATTTCTCCAATTTTCTCCAACCGGAAAATCTCTACCGGTACTCCAGGTACCTGCATAGATACCAAATTCAGGATCATCCGGATATTTGGTGGGCAAGATTGGCCAGGTCTCGGAAACCGTACGAAGTTGATCATCGCCTCTAGTGTTTTTTGCCCTGGAATACAAAATATTGGTGCTTACGCCCAACCATTTATTCAATTCAATATCTGTTGTAAATCGTGCATTGGTACGCCTGTAATAAGATTGCATCAAAAGGCCATCCTGATCCGTATGCCCCAAAGCAAATGAGTATTTTGCAGTTGCAGTTCCACCACTCACATCAATATAATGATCTTGTGAAAAGGAGTTATCAAAAGCAATGTCCTCCCAGTTTGAATAATACCTGGGTTTGTAATAATTTCCATCATTCCCAACCAGGTCCATAAAATACTCTCCTTGTTGAACTTGTTCAAATAAATGTGGCATTTCAGACCATGAAGCACCTGTGCCTTTCCCCCCTCTAAAATCCTTTGATTTATCTAGCGTGCCATATTTAGGAGTATTGGTAAAGGCTTGCTCATAGAGGTAGAAAAATTGGTCTGCAGTAACCGTATGATTGTGGCGCTGCATTGTCCCTAATGTTGCGGAGCCGTTGTAATTAACTTTCACTTCTCCAACTTCTCCTCGTTTGGTGGTTGAACAGTAATAGTGAATTTTCCTTTCCTGAAAAATTTGGAAACAAAGAGCGGAAAGTCTTTTTAGAAGGGGAGGCATTTATAGAAGTGGAGAAGGATAGCCTAAGACCCTTTAGGGTTGTTGCCCAGGGGTTGACGACGACTGCTTTAGGTACCTCCTTCAATATAAGGGAAAAAGGTGAAAAAGGAATTAGGATTTCATTGGTAACTGGTAAAGTTAAAATAAAGAACGTTTCCACAAGTGAAGATATCTATCTTAACCCTGGAGAAGAATTATATCGAGATCCTGTTACAGGAGAAAAAAATATCCGGAAATTCAATACCCAAACCATTGCATCTTGGAAAGATGGGACCATCCTATTCGAAAAATCGAACCTATTGGAGGTTGTGGCTATACTGGAAAATTGGTATGGAGTAAAGATCGCCGTTCAAAATCCTGAGAATGCATCATGGGAATTTTCTGGTGAATACCATAAGCAAAGCCTTGAAAATGTTTTGAAAAGTATGGGGTATGTACAGAATTTTGAATATGACCTAGATGGGAAAAATGTTACAATTAAACTATAAGGGTAGGATACCATTAATGCCACCATAATAAAGCCGGCTGGATAAATCCAACCGGCTTTGGGAGGTCTAAAGATGGAGAACATTGGGGAATGGAGCCATCTGAAGACCAAGCATATTGAAATAAATTCCAATAAACATTCAAAAATATGAAAAATAAACTACTAAAGACAATTACTATGTTGTCCAAAGGCTTTTTATATGGCTTAATTTTGCAAATGCTACTGGTCAATTTCTCCAGTATCATGCAGGCAAAGGGGCAATACAAGGGTATAGAAGAGGTAACCATCCGTTTATCAGCCCCTTTACTTACCATTAGGCAATTTTTTAAAGAGGTGGAGAGAGAAACTCCTTTTAAATTTGCTTACGATAATAAAAGATTAGATCAATCACAGGTTATCCATTTTGACAGTCAATCTGGTACGGTTGAGGAAGGTCTTATTACAGTAGGTAAGCAGTTAAATATACGTTTTAGGCAAATAAATCATATTATTGATGTTTTTCATCATAAGAAGGAGGGTGGCCATCCTCAGATAGTTCAGGAGTGGGACACAGTTACAGGGACGGTGAAGGATCAAAATGGGGAAGCAATTCCTGGCGCCACTATCCTGGTAGTGGGAACCAATACGGGTACAGCCACAGATTTAGAAGGTAACTTCACTTTGGAGGTAGATGAAGGGGCTGTACTTCAAATTTCTTTTATAGGTTATCAATCCCAACGGGTTACTGTTTCCAATCAGACGAATTTAAATATTATCTTGGAGGAAAATCATTCCTCTCTGGAAGAAGTGGTGGTTGTAGGGTATGGTACCCGTGAAAGAAAAGACCTTACAGGTGCTATTTCTCAAATTAATTCAGAGGAGATAACCAAAACGGCCAGCCTTACTCCTGAGATGGCAATGCAGGGTAAGATGGCAGGAGTATTTGTTTCTAATCCAGGTTCAAATCCAAATGCCCGGCCATCGATTCGAATTAGAGGAGTGAGTACTTTGGGATACAACGATCCTTTATTTGTTATAGATGGAATACCCTTGGTAGAAGGCGGAGCTGCCTCTGGAGATGCACGAAACCAGGACTTGAGAGGCAATGTGAACGTATTTAACCTAATTAATCCCAATGACATAGAATCCATATCGGTTTTAAAGGATGCATCCGCCACCGCCATTTATGGTGTTCGAGCCTCCAATGGTGTAATTCTTATCACCACTAAAAGAGGTTCAAAGGGGAAACCTAAGGTCAGTATATCATCACGTTATGGTGTCCAAAACATAAAAAATGATTGGGATGTTATGAATACTCAGGATTATGTAGAAACTTATTTGGAAGCATTAAACAATAATCCTGCAGCGTCTCCAGACCCCAATTATTTCCGATTTTATGATAGCAGTTCCCCGGAATATTTAGGAAATAGTCCTTATTATACGGATGAATGGTTAAATGCTACAAGGGTGAAGAATGCGGTTATCCAGGACCATAATGTTTCCATTACTGGGGGCAACGAAATGTCCAATTACGCTGTTGGAGCAGGTTTTTCAGGTCAGGAAAATGCGATGTATACCAGTACCTTCAACAGGTATTCAGCCTATGTCAATTCGGACCATCAAATTGCCAGTTGGTTAAAAGTAGGAGAATCGTTTCGGTTTGTGTATTCCCAAACGGAGGAAGATGGGGGAGCAGGGTTAAATACGGCTTTTTCTGCACCCTGGCAACCCTTATATGATCCTTCCGGATTTAGAGGCTATGCTACACCAGGCAGGATGGTAGGTGATGGTTTTTTAAGCAATGTTATGGTGGTGCCACGAGAAATAATTTTCTTGCCATTTCTGAACTGAATAGGCAACAAAGAGACATGGTTCGGAATATAGGCTCTTTTTATGCAGAGGCTACTCCAATTGAAGGTCTACGACTGAGAGGTACATTTAGTTTTGATCAATTTTCGAATACCCAACAAAGGTATTATGATCAAAGGCGTGGTGTTTTTGAAGCCAATCAGGGCGTGCCTTATTCCGGTGAAGGCAACACTTACCGAAGAAGGATCAATGAAAATATCAACATTGTAAAAGAGTTCTTAATCGGATACAATAAAGCTTTTGGTGACCATAGCATTGATTTGATTCTCAATGCAATGGACCAAAAAGTGCAATGGAACAATACCCAGTTTGGGATCGATCAAAATTCTCCCCTACCTGATTGGGATCAAAGAAGGATCGATGAAGGCTGGGCTAGAGAAGATAAAGGATTACTTTTTGAACGGTCACCATCAGGTCTTCAAGGGTATATGGGAAGATTGAGTTATAATTACAACAGCAAATACTACCTTGATGCCACTGTCAGAAGGGATGGCACCTCTAAATTTGGTCATGGATACAAATGGGGAACTTTTCCCAGCTTTGGTGCTGCCTGGAGAATTTCGTCCGAGAATTTCGCAAATCAAAGTTTTATTAATGATTTGAAATTAAGAATTGGGTGGGGAAAAACAGGAAATCAAGAGACGCGTGATTTTGCGTATTTGTCCCTGGTTAACTTTAATCCTGTATACGCTCTTGGGTCCGGAGGAAGTGCTATAGGTGATGGACTGATTCAGTCTGCTGCAGCTTTGGGTGATTTCCCTATAGTAGACATGAGTTGGGAAACTGTCACTACTTCCAATATAGGTATAGATGCCTTAATGTTCAATAACCGACTTTCACTTACGATGGAGTACTATCGAAGATATACAGATGGTATCCTGCAGACAATTAATATCCCTCAGGTAATAGGAGCTTTGTCTCAACCGGTGGTCAACCTTGCCAACGTAGACAATAGAGGGTTTGAATTGCAGGGGTCATTCGAGAATAATTTGGGTCCATTCAATTATTCAATAGGTGCCAATTTGACTACTGTTAGAAATAGGGTTTCCAACCTATACCAAGGCAGGCCTTCGGGAGGAAATTATGACAGAATAGAAGAAGGAAGATCAATGAATTTTTTGAGGGGATATATCACTGATGGCATTTTCCAAACCGAAGAGGAAGTAGCCAATTGGCTGGAAGCCAATGATGATCCTGGTTATGAAGCCCAAAAATCTCCTGGAGATATTCGGTTTGTGGATATTCAAGGGCCTCCTGAAGCATCTGATGGGGAAAATGCGTTTTTTAGCCCAAATCCGGACGGAAGAGTGGATGCCTTTGACCAGACTTTTATTGGGAAGACCATTCCAGGCTATTATTACGGCATAAATTTAGGGTTAAAATATAATAATTTTGATTTCACTATAGATTTCAGGGGAATGGGAGACGTTCAGCGGATTTTCACCAATGGGCTTCAAAGTGTAGGTGCTGGAGGTGGAAATTTCCTGGTAGATTACTTAGACCGCTGGACCCCAACCAATCCTTCAAATACGATTCCAAGGGCAATTACTGATGATCCCTCAGGGAATAACCGAATAGCCGACAGGCATGTGACAGATGCCGGGTTTTTCCGGTTCCAAAATTTTCAGTTGGGTTATAATGTATCAGGGAACCTACTTTCAAGACTAGGTGTAAGTAATTTAAGGGTCTATATGATGGGTCAAAATCTTTTAGTATTTAGCCCTTTTCCTGGACTCGATCCTGAAAACGATACTACACCTACTACCTATATCATGGGTGTTAACCTTGGCTTTTAATAAAAACCGAAATAAAAATGAAAAACATATATTACATTATTAGTTTCATAATTTGTGCAGGATTTATTTTTACTTCCTGTGATGATTCTACAATCGAATTGGATCCTATTGGAGATACGGAGGCAGGGTTTTTCCAAACAGAGGATCAAATGACTCAGGCTGTATTGGGGGTATATCAAAAGGTAACATTTTTTTATACTTTCAGAGGAGGTCAGAATAATTTTTTGCAGGGAATTTGGCAGTTGCCCAGTGATGATCTTACCACGGAAGCCAATCATGCTTATGAGTTTTTTTCAGGTCTTAACGGAAATAATGGGCAATTAAATAACTTTTACAGGTTTTCTTACCAATTAATTTCAAGGGCCAATACCTTACTTGAAAAAATTGAAGAAAACGGAACCATTGCCTATGAAAATCAACCTGAATTAAGAGATTACCATCGTGGTGAAGCATTGTTCTTAAGGTCCTGGATGTACTTCAGGCTTTGGAATACTTATGGGACAGCTCCTTTGGTGAAGGAAAGAATTGTTGCACTTGAAAATGCATTTCCACCCAATTCTCAAGGAACGGAATTACTGGATCAGGCCATTAATGACCTGGAAGAAGCTGCGCAATTATTACCAGAAATCTGGGATGATGCCAATTCTGGGAGGGTCACCCGTAATTCAGCATTGGGATTCAGGGGGAAGATATTGGTCTTTAGAGGAACTGTCGCAGGGGATAATACAGATTTCATATCTGCTATTCAGGATTTTGATGCCATGAATGGCGTGTCTCTAACTGCCAATTATGGAGATAATTTTAATGCAGCCATGGAAAATAATGAAGAATCCCTATTTGAGTTTCAGGCCAATAATCAGTCGTCCATGAATAATGCATTTTTGGACAATGACAGCTTTGCTGTAGTGGGAGATATTGGTGCCTATTATGGTCAATTCGCTAGAAGGCCCACCTGGATAGGTAATGCTGTTTATTCTGCCACTCCTTCACTTATCAATGAATTTGATAAAGAAGATCCTAGAATTAATTATATTTTTGACATGGAGCCCGGCCTAGTCACCAATGTGGTTAAATATATCAAAGATGGGAATTGGACCGATGCTCCTGGTGGAGCCAATGGATCCAGCCGTAACAACCCAAGAATTCTTAGGTATGCAGATGTACTACTCTTAAAGGCAGAGGCCATAGTACGCTCGGGAGGTAATCTTTCTGATGCAATTACCATTATAAATCAAATCAGGGAACGTGCAAGAATGTCCGTAGAAAATGGAATTCCGTCACCAGAACCAGCAGATTATTCACTTTCGGGTATGGATGATAATACTGTTTTGGATTGGATTTTCAAAGAAAGAAGAATGGAATTAGCTTGTGAGGAAGGGCATAGATGGTACGATTTGCGAAGAAGACATATGGCTGGTGAAATCGATTTGCTAACCTGGGACTTCGATAGTAAAAGAATTGATCTCGAATTTGAAGATTACCATGTAAATTTTCCATTGCCAGAAATCGAGGTTATAGAAAATGAGAATATGAATCAAAATGCCGGATATTAATATCCTTTTCCTTAAAATTTAACCTAGACCCCAGAATGTGGTATGAAAAATACTGACAGCTCTGGGGTTTTTACTTTTTTCTGAAGGTATTTTTTAAAGTGGTAGATCTATTACTATCAAATGTTTTATCTATAATCGATCAATCTCAACTAGCCTACTAATAGAGTTCTTTAAACGACAGTTACGGTCTCCTGCCTGATTTAAGGTTGGTATTTCCGGAAAATTGGGCTAGACTCCTAACAATTCATGGAGAATTACCTTCTACAGGTGCTAAGTTCAAAAAAAGCGCATTTAATTTTAAAATTATGGTGAATTCCAGCTTGGTGGAAGAAGTGATTTAATTTGAGGAAACCTGTGGTCAACTGTTATACCTTTTATCAAAACTAGTTCAAAACGAATCGTTAAAAGGAAATTTGATTTTCTAGACTGTGTGGAAATAGGAGGCATTAGACCGAATTGTTCTCAAATTAAATTATACAATTTTAGTTTTTAAAATATATTTTGTTATTATTTTTTATCCGAATTATCCTTATATTGAAAAACAATATTTCAATAAACCCTTCAATGCCGCTATTTAAAATTGATCCGTTTTCAGGTGAAATTCCTGATTTCAGAAATTCTGGATACTCCTTCATGGAAAGGATTACACTATGGGGTAATATTGTTTCTGATATTTGTGTAATATATATTCAGAAATATATGCAGTTTTTTAACGATTTTTTTGCTTATGAAATCAGTCAATATTTGGATAAATATCTCTCTTTGAAGGGTGAAATTGATTTGTTTTTTGAAATCAAGTGTCAACGATTTACAATTAGTAATACAATCAATGCGAATAAATATTTACTAAATAAATCCAATCGCATAATTCATCGACAATTTTCGAAATGGATTTAAAGAAGACGTGGGAGTTCAATTGGAGGAGAACAATTCAAGATGGTACCGTCAAGGGAACAAGCACATTAAAATTTGAAATAAAATCCAATAAACCCTTAAAAATATGAAAAGAAAATTACTTCAGACAATCTTGTTGTTGTCTAGAGGCTTATTGTACGGTTTAATTTGCCTAATGTTGGTGGTTAATTTCACCAGTGTTATACATGCAAAAGCCCAGTATAGAAGCATAGAGGAAGTAACCATTCGGATATCAGCCCCATCAAGTATAGGGGAGTTTTTTAAAGAAGTAGAAAGGAAGACTCCTTTTAAATTTGCATTTGATGATCAAAGGTTAGACAAGTCCCAGATTGTACGTTTCGATATACAGAAAGGAACTGTAGAAGAGAGCTTGATCGTTGTAGGCAATCAATTAAAACATAGCTTTCCTCAGATGAAAAATACGATTGATGTAATCAAGCGTATTGAAACTGTAGCAAAAAATCCTATAATTAGAGAATTTAAACCGATTACGGGTACGGTTACGGACGAAAATGGAGAGGCAATACCTGGTGCTACCGTTCTGATCGTTGGTACCAATACAGGTACAGCTACTGACATAGACGGGAACTTTAGCTTAGATGTGGAAGAAGGTGCAGAGATATTGATTTCTTTTATCGGTTTTGAGCCTCAAAAGGTGGTAATAGGAAACCAAAGCAAGCTTACCATAACAATGTCAGAGGATCAATCCTCTTTGGATGAAGTGGTGGTCGTGGGTTACGGAACCCAGAAAAGTAGGGATCTGACTACGGCTGTAGCCAAACTTTCCGGAGAAAAGCTTGAAGACAGAACAGGAACGATAACTCGGGTTGACCAGGCATTAATAGGTGCATTGGCGGGAGTGAGGGTTCAGGAGGTTTCAGGTCAACCAGGCCGAGCATTGAGTATAAAAGTGAGAGGCACTGGCTCTATAACTGCAGGATCAGAACCATTGTATGTTGTGGATGGTGTGCCCATTTCAGGGGATTTAAATAATATTGCTGTAGGCAATATAGAAAGTATAGAAGTATTGAAAGATGCTGCTGCATCAGCCATCTATGGATCAAGAGGTGCCAATGGTGTTGTAATCATTACTACCGAGAGAGGGGCTTCCGGAGCCCCTGTTGTATCATTTAAAACCAGATATGGCTTTCAACAAGTTGCAAAAACTTATGATGTATTAAATAGGGATGAGTGGATAGATTTTGCTGTTGAGGAAAGGAACAATACGTATTTATTGAATGGAGGAGACCCTAATGTTCCCTATGATGAAAGACCTGGAGGGAGCAGAATAAACCCAGAATGGATTTCCAATCCCGAAAGTTTTCCGGATACAGATTGGCAAGCTTTGATTTCAAGAACTGCCCCCATACACAATTCGCAATTATCAATTTCTGGCGGTACTGAAAATACTACCTATAGTGTTTATGCAGATGTCTTCCAACAGGAGGGAGTTATAAAGCATACAGATTATAATCGGTATTCATTTAAAGTAAATGTAGAAACCAAAATTCATGAGAAAGTGAAAATTGGTTTAAATATAAGTCCAAGTTATTCCATCCAAAATGAGGCTGACGCAGAAAATGTGGGAGGGCCTATATCAAGGGCTAAATTTTTAGCCCCGATAGTTGAACCTCATTTGGGAACAATTAATACCGGTGGAGAGCCATATACGAGAACAGATATTCTTGTTAATCCATTGGCTTGGCTGGAAGAAACGGATGATAAAACCAAACGGTTTAGAACTATCGGAAGCTTTTATGTGGATTTAGAAATTATAAAAAATTTAAGTTTAAGAAATGCTACTTCCGCTGATTACTCGAGTGGTAGCAATAGTTTTTACAAGACCAATAATGTAAATAGAAACAATGGGAGCTACGCACAAGCTGCTACTTTATTGAACACCAATTTGTTGAATGAGACATTATTGAGTTATTCCATCGGTAATGACAACTATGATTTTACGGCAATAGCTGGTTTTTCCGCTCAGAAATTCCGAAATGAAAATACTTTTAGTGAAGTAAGGGGATTTCCGGATGATTTGGTCAAAACGTTAAATGCCGGAACAGAATTAATTGCTGCCCAATCTACAGCTAGTGAACACAGTCTTTTGTCTTATTTTTCACGTGCGACCTACAGCTTAAATGATCGCTATCTGGTTACTGCAAGTATCAGAAGGGACGGTTCTTCCAGATTTGGAGGCAATAACAAATGGGGTTGGTTTCCATCAGTATCTATGGGCTGGAGGATCTCGGAAGAAAGTTTTATGAATAACATTAATGCACTGAATAATTTAAAATTGAGGGCGAGTTATGGTGCCACCGGAAATTATAATATCCCCAACTATGGATATATAGGAACTCTATCGCAAACAAATTACGTGTTGGGTGATGGAACAGGGAATTTAATAGGAGGTTTGAGTCCTTCCTCTTTTAGTAACCCTGAGCTAAGCTGGGAAAAAAACAACACTTTGAATATTGGTGTAGATATGGGCTTTCTCGAAAACAGATTCACATTAGGTGTAGACTTATACAGAAGTATAACTCGTGATCTACTCCTCAACGTCCCAATTCCTGTCATTTCAGGATTTAGTAGCACTTTGCAAAATATAGGTAAAGTAGAAAATAAAGGAGTGGAATTTGAATTAGGAGCAAGAGTAGTCAGTACCAGTGATTTTTCGTGGAGAATTGATGGGAATTTATCTTTTAATAGGAACAAGGTTTTGGAATTAGGTCCAGAAGGAGCCTCAATTCCGGGATTTGCAAGGGGAACTTCTGTAACGATCACTCAGATAGGCTCTCCAATTGGTAGTTATTTTCTTATTCCAGTAGCCGGAGTTTTCATGAGTGAAGAAGAGTTAAATGCTAGCCCCAAGTCAAAAACACAAAATGTGGGTGACTTAAAATATGTAGATACCAATGAAGACGGTGTAATAACTGATGATGATAAACAGATCGTTGGGAAAAATCAGCCTGATTTTACCTGGGGCTTATCTCAAACTATTCAATACAAAAATTTTGATTTAAGTGTAATGGCTTATGGAGAATCAGGAAACAATTTGATTAATGAAAGCCAAGGTGGAGCAGGTCGTTCCCATGTAGGAAATGTATTAGGTTATTGGAGAGACAGGTATGTTTCAGCAGAAAACCCCGGAGATGGAAACACGCCAAGGGCTGCTGTTACTTCTAATTTGACCACTCCTTCAACCTTTTGGATGTTTGATGGTAGTTTCTGGAGAATCAGAAATGTTTCTTTAGGCTATAATGCTCCCGAGTCCTTCTTAGGGAATTTTAAAGGAGCAGTATCAGGATTAAGAGTTTATTTAAGTGCTGAAAATGTATTTACCAAAGACAATTATTTTGGTAACCCGCAAACCGGAGTAAGGAACAACAGCCTTTTGGTACCCGGTATTGACGCAACAAATACTTACCCTTTGGCCAAATCACTTGTTTTGGGTTTAAACATTACATTTTAATAATTAAGAAAAATGAAATTTATATATAAATATGCATTCATTTCCCTTGGGATTCTTTTCTCATGTTCAGAAGATTATCTCAATCTGGCGCCTATTTCTAATAGAAGCGTGGAAGGGTTTTATAATAATCAGGAAGAATTAAACCAAGCCTTAATGGGAGTCTACGATGGGCTTCAATCTACTCAAACAAGTGTGTATGCAATGTTGATGAAAGAGCAACGTTCAGACAACACCTTTCAGCAATCCCTCTTGTATAACTTTCACTCCATAATCCATTTTAACGAATCAGCAGAGAATACGCAGCTTTACCCTGCTTGGTCAGGCTTGTATGAATCCATTTACCACTGTAATGTTTTTCTGGAAAAGATTGAAGGAGTAAGCTTCGAAAATGATCAGGTAAAAGAGCAGATGAAAGCAGAAACCAAAGTGATTAGGTCCTTGTATTATTTTGACTTGGTAAGGTATTTTGGAGGGGTTCCGATTGTTACTAAACCTTTATCTATTACAGAATCACTTCAGTATGACCGAAATTCCATAGAAGAGGTTTATGCAACCATCATATCGGATTTAGAAGAGGCAGCAGCGGACTTACCTCAAACCTATGCCCCACAAGATGAAGGAAGAATTACTTCTTTGGCTGCAAAAGCCCTTTTGGGTAAAGTGTATTTAACCAAGAGTGGGTATCCTTTGAATTCTGGTGAATGGGAAAAGGCAAAGGTTTTGTTAGAGGAAGTCATTAATTCAGGGCAATTTGAATTTTTCTCTAAATATTCAGATGTGTTTGATATTGCCAATGACAATGGCAAACAGTACGTTTTTTGGGTTCAATTTAATTCAGATGCTCAAGGGGAAGGTAATCCTATTCCTAGAATTCAAGCGGCCAATAATATTGACCGAAACGACCCTGTTTTAGGCGTTTCCTCAGGAGGATCTCCGCTAAGCCCAATTGTCTCTCAGGATTTCATAAATAGTTTTGAAGAGGGTGATGTAAGGCTTGCCCACACCGTTCAAATGCAGTGGCTTCAAAACGATGGGGTGATGTTTTATACTCCCTTTTCTAAAAAGTTTGTTTCAGGGAATTCCGGTCCACAGAATAACTGGGATATAAATTGGCCTGTCATTCGGTACACAGATGTACTGATGATGTACGCAGAGGTACTAAATGAGATTGCTTATACGCCAAATGGAAAAGCTTTTGAAATTTTAAATCAAGTTCGAGAAAGAGCTGGTTTGGATCCCAAAGGAACCAATGATGTACCTGATCAAGCGTCATTTAGAAACTGGATATTAAATGAGAGAAGATTTGAATTTGCCTTTGAACACCAGAGATGGCACGATTTGGTTAGAACTGATCAGGGTTTATCCGTAATGAAGAATTTTTTGATGGAATATAGACTTGATGGTAATGTAACCAAGGAGAAATACCTTTACCCAATTCCTTCAAGAGTAATCCAAACCAACCCAATTATTACTCAAAATCCTGGTTTTCAATAAAGCAGAAGCATACTTGATACCTGTCCCAGTTTTTGTTTTGAGAGGTTTAAAGGATAATTCATCAGGCCATTTGGAGGTTTCAAATTAGCAGGGCTAAATTGTAATCTCCAGATGGCATTGAATACTTTCTGTTTAGTGATTTCACCACCTAGTTTATTACAGGTAAACCCCAACTACGATTGCCCCATAAAATAAAGAATATGAGAAACTTACTTTACGGATTTATTTTTTTGGTTTCACCTCTTATTTCATGTAGTGACCAGACAAATTCCCAAGGGGAGCTTTCTTCAGTATTAAGAGAACATGCCATCGAACAACTCCATTCGGTTTTGTACAGTGATTTGAAGTGGGAAAAAATTCATGCAGCAGAGTACCTATTGGCACTTGACTATCAGACAGGCGTAGATAGTGTTTTTAAAAAAGAAGAATTAAAATTTGGCAATGAACCCTATTATAGAATTGGAATATGGAGGGTGTTGGCTCAATCTGGTGGGAACGATGATTTTAAAAAGGTTTGGATAGATAAAATTAGGGAAGTCTATCAGGACAGCCTTTCACAAGATAGGATTCATGCGGTGGAAGCACTGGCGAAGCTTGAAATATCTCCCAATATCGAGATACAGACAAATGATGAAATTTTATATGTATTTAGCACATGGGCTCATGCCTATTCATCCGAATCCAGAAAAAAGCAAAGCATAGCGGATTTGATGGAAATTTTAAAAGGGGAGGAACATTCTGAGAGGGCTAGAAAGTTAGCTGCTTATGCATTAAGAAAGATAAAAGGGATCAGTACCTCAGATTGGGATCAATTAACTGATTTGGCATTAAGTCAACCTGAAATTTCTGATTTTCAGGTTTATTTGACTTCTTTAAGTTGGATTACTGCTCCGAAGGATTCTTTATCAGTTCCTAGGATGGAAAAGCTAAAGAATCTTTTGTCAAATGGGGGCAAGGACAATCTAATTTATCAAAGAGAATATGCCTATACCTTGGGCGAGAAAGGTAGTAATCTTGATCTGGATTTACTGGAGAAAATGGCCAATTTAAACCCTGACAAGGATAACCCCTCCTATAATCAACTTATTGATTTAAAAGTTACGGCTGCCTATGCCTTGCTGCGGATTGAACGAAGGGTGGAGGCTACACTTTCATGGATTGACTGGCTCGTCATTTCCTTGTATGGGGCCCTGATGTTGGGCATAGGATATTTCTACTCAAAGGTCAATAAGACCAAAGAGGACTATTTATTGGGAGGAAGGAAGATGAATTCCGTGTCTATTGGCATATCACTCTTTGCCACTTTACTTAGTACCGTGAGTTATTTGTCCTACCCGGGAGAAATGATCAAATATGGGCCGGTAATTTTCGCTGGAATGTTAGGCTTTCCAATCGTTTATTTTGTTGCCGGCTGGTGGTTGATCCCTAGAATAATGGCAATGAAAGTGACGAGTGCCTATGAAATATTGGAATTGAAACTGGGTTTAAGCATCAGGATGTTGGCCATCTTTATGTTCCTTTCCTTACGGTTCCTTTGGATGGCTACTATTATTTATGTCACCATTGATATAACTTTTCTTACGGTTGTTCCTATAGACCCAAGTTATGTCCCTTTAGTCAGTATCTTATTAATGGTTATAACCATTGTTTATACTTCAATGGGTGGCTTAAAAGCAGTTGTGGTAACCGATGTAGTTCAAACGGTAGTGTTTTTGGGAGGAGCTTTTCTGAGTATTTTGATTGTAAGTATACATTTTGGATCGGTAAGTTCATGGATACCTACGGAATGGCCGGCCTACTGGAAGCCTATTCAATTTGGTTTTGATACCCAGGAAAGGACCACCATAGGGAATGCAGTTGTGATGTTATTTGCCTGGTATATCTGTACCACAGGCTCCGACCAAATGGCCATTCAAAGGTACTTGTCCACCAGAGACATTAAGGCAGCCAGGAAATCTTTAAAAGTTTCCTTGTACACCAATTTATTGGCTAAAGGTCTTCTAGGTCTTTTGGGGCTCGCAATGTTTGCTTTTTTCTCTAAGAACCAACATTTTTTAGCCGATGGCCAATCCTTTAGTGAACAGTCAGACACCTTGTTTCCAAGGTTTATATTGTTAGGATTACCGGTAGGGATATCTGGTTTGGTGATTGCAGGTCTGCTTGCTGCAGCCATGTCAAGCCTTTCCTCGGGCTTAAACTCCGTCTCAACGGTGATTTCTGAAGATATTTTCAATCGATTTTTTAAAAGAAAAAAAGAAGTTTCCTTCAAAGGCTCATTGCAACAGATTAAAATCCTTTCCTACTTAACTGGATTAATTGTAATTGGATTGAGCTTTTTTGTAGGCAGTGTACAAGGGAACTTGTTTGATATTGTGATTAAGGTGACCCACCTTTTTGTGGCACCTTTGTTTGTATTGTTTTTTATGGCGCTGTTTGTTCCTTTTGCCACTGAAAGAGGGACATTTCTGGGGGGAATAGTGGCCATTATTGTTGCTGTAGCAATTTCATTTTATGGTGTGTTGGGAATTACGGTGCTCTGGGTTTTACCCTTCTCCTTTTTTGCAGGAGCTATTGTCGCCTGTGCTATTAGTTTGATTAATAAAAAAGAATAAAAGATATGAATAGTAGCAAATGTTTAACGAAGTGGGAAGCAGGTCAACCGGTTTTGGGGATAACGCTTCATTTAACAGATCCTTCCGTTTTCGAACTTACCAGTTTAATGGGGATGGATGTTATTTGGGTTGACATGGAGCACCACTCTCATTCTATAGAAACGGTTAATGGCTTGATGAGGGCTGCAAGAGTTGGTTCGTCCGATCTTATGATAAGACCAGGAAATGGTGAGTACAACCAAATGGCCAGGTTGATGGAAGCAGGAGCCAATGGGATCATGTATCCGAGATGCCGTACGGTAAAGGAGGCAAAGCTTGCAGTGAAAAGCATTAAATTTCCTCCGATGGGAGAGAGAGGATTGGATGCCGCAGGTCCGGATGCCCATTATGGTTTAACACCATTGTCAGAATACCTGGTATCCTCCAATAAAGGAACCTTTTTGGTGATTCAAATTGAGGATCAGGAAGGACTTGTTGCTGCACAGGATATCGCAGAAGTAGAAGGAGTCGACTTGCTTTTCTTTGGCCCGGGAGACTTTAGTCTTCAAGGTGGATTCCCTGGGAAGTTCAATGATTCAAGATATTGGGATGCGGTGGGAAAAGTTGCTGACTCAGCCAAGAGTGCCGGTAAATTGTGGGGTACACCTGCCTTTTCATCTGAACATGCCAAGAAATTATTGGACATGGGAGCAATGCTAATTACCTATTCGAGTGATTTAAGTTTATTTCGTAAGCGATTGACTGAAATTAAAGATGAATTTAAACCTTTGGGAATCAATGTTTCATAAAGAATTTAGAGTTAATTGAATGTTATGATAAGGCGTAGGCAATTCTTAAAATCTTCTGTTTCAAAGGGTATTTCTCTGATGGTTATTCCTGGACTTGGAGGACTGAATTTTCAAACTTTCAGAAATAGAAGAAAATTGAAATACCAGCTTAAACATGATATACCGACCAAATTATATGATGGTAATAACTGCTGGGTTCATCCTCGCGCAGGGATAATTCCTGGTGCAGGGAAAAAAGGCAAACCAAAGGTCTTGTTTACGATGAATACCCATGATATTTCAGGAAGTGATGTATTCAAGGGTATGTACGGATTTCAAACGGATGATTTAGGAAAGTCCTATGCTGAGCCAAAAGCATTACCTCCGTTAAACCCTCGCTTCGAAACAATTGAGGGAAAAGAACATCCTGTAGCAGCCAGCGATTTTTGGCCCGCTTTTCATTCTTCCTCTAGAAAACTATTAGGCATAGGCCACACGGTGGTTTACACTCCTGAATGGAAGGTTATGGTTCCTCGTCCAAGACATACCTCCTATGCTGTATACGATGAGAAAAAGGACAAATGGGGCAATTGGAAGAAGCTCCAAATGCCTGGTGGGGAGCGGTTTTATTTTGCAGGAGCAGGTTCAGTACAAAGGTATGATGAAAGCGATGGGAGCATTTTATTGCCTATCTATTTTAATCCTCATCCGAATGGGAGCAGGCGATCTGACCGTATAGCTGTTTTGCGGTGTAGTTTTGATGGAGAAAACCTCAATTACCTAAGCCATGGTCAGGAAATTAGTATTGAAGACAATTCCCGAGGTTTACAGGAGCCCTCCTTGACAAAGTTCAAGGGCAAGTATTACCTAACCATGCGTAACGATCACAATGGATATGTAGGCAAAAGTCAGGATGGTTTGAATTTCGAACCGATTGTTTCCTGGAAATTTGACGATGGAACAAACTTGGGCAATTACAATACCCAACAACATTGGGTTACTCACAGTGAAGGCTTGTTTCTCGTTTATACCAGAAAGGGGGCAGACAATGACCATGTCTTTCGCCACCGTGCCCCCTTATTTATGGCTCAGGTAGATCCGGAAAAGCTTTGTGTTATCCGGGATACAGAGCGGGTTATTGTTGAAGAAAGAGGAGCCAGATTAGGGAATTTTGGTGTGACAAATGTTAGCCCTAACGAAACCTGGGTGACAGTGGCGGAGTGGATGCAGTTTTCAGGAAAGATAAAAACTCCTAGCTCAAATCTCGAGGTGGAAAATTATGGAAGCGATGGCAGTGTTTGGGTAGCTAAAATTCATTGGAATCAGTCTAATAAGTATTTTAAAATCTTATGAAATTTCTCTTAGCCCTTAATGCAATAATTAAAACTCGTCCATTATGGAGGCTATTTGTATGTTTAAATACTACCATTTCTAAAAATGGATAGAAAAGAGGAAAATAATAGCCTAAATCAAAAAGATCAATGTTGGTAATCAGAAACTTGCTTCAATTGTCTCGGGCATTGCACTGGGTGATCTGCTTTCTAATTTTTATAAATTATACCAATTCCTATGCAATATCATTTCCGAAAGATACTGTAATCGAGATTTCTAATCGAAAGGTTTACATCGCCTTGCCTGATAGAAATGAAAAAATGGTTGAAGCCCCATTATCGGTT
>NZ_CAXBOC010000028.1:0-19176 GCF_963976465.1 uncultured Cyclobacterium sp.
GGTAAGAATGGGTGTACATTAAAAAGAACATCGCCAACATTGATGTGGCAATCATCGCAAAAAATTTAATATAATTGTTGCTGTGTTTTTGGTTATTTTCCATCTTTTTAAGTTTATATAGTTTAATTGGTTTAAAATTAAATAGATTGATCAAAATCTCATAGATAAGCCTCCACCAGCACCAAAGCGATTGTCATAACTACCCATAAGTGAGAAATTTCTGGATAGAAAATATTCCACGCCGGCAGACCATGTTGTTTCTCCTTTGTAGTCAATCGGCTCATTGGTACCTTCTTCCGTCAAAGTATTTACCCAGCCGAAATCGGCCTGATATTCATAATTACCAAAAATGGCTGTACGTGGAAAAATCATGATCTCCCGGCTTACTCGGATTTCAGGCCTTAATTTATTATCCATCCTTACATCCAGGTTGAACATATAAGGTGTAAAGAACCGAATACCCGCAATAGCGGTTGCTGAAATTTCATCCAGGCTATTCTTTGTTTCATTTTCCAGGTTCACCCCGGCAAATACCCGGAAGTAATCATATAAATATCGTTCATAGGTAAATTCAGCCTCCATGTTTTCATTGTAACCAACCTCGGCATTCAGGTTGAATTGGTTTCTTATATTGGAGGATACGAGGTTCAGCTCAGTCATGTGTGAAGCGACATCAGCCATCCCCCAGTTATAAAAGCGGTTGCCTTCTTTAAATAAGATTTTGGCCGGGTATTTTGCCAAACGTGGATCGCGCTCTGTATCGTAGCTCACTGCCCTGGCCATACCACCAATCATGTGATAAAGCACATGGCAGTGCAAAAACCAATCACTATCTTCAATAGCGTCAAATTCAATTACCGTTTTCTGCATGGGAGGCACATTTACAGTGTGTTTTAAGGGCGAGTATTCACCATGCTTGTTGATAACCCTAAAAAAATGACCATGAAAGTGCATAGGGTGATGCATCATCGTCAGGTTATTGAAAGTGATTCGCACTTTTTCCCCTTTTGAAATCTTGATCATGTCCGCCTCAGACAGAGGGACACCGTTCCTCATCTATGACGGTACTAGAAGGGGCTTTTAAATAATCATAATTATATTCGGAGAACATATTCATACCCTCCATTTGATCTTCGGCTGCAGCTTTGTCCATGTTCATGCCATTTGCATGTCCCATTTGGGAATGATCCATGCCTTCCATATGAGAACCCATTTTCTCTTCACCTTTCTTCATATTATGGTTCATCTCCATATGCTTGATTCCCTCCATATTCATTTCATCATTCATCTGCATTCCCCAGTTTTTCATTAATTCATGAGGTTCCTCTTCAGCAGGATTAAATTTCATAGCGGGAGCGCCCATACGCATGTCCATCTGTGCCATTTGTTTCATCATTCCAATTTTGTCTGGTCTTTGAACCTCAGGTGCACCAATGACCTCACCCTTTCCTAAGAAAGCTGAAGTATATCCGGATCCATCCTGAGCAGTAGCCCTGAATTCGATTTTTCCTGTTTGGGGAATAGTGACGATAAAATCATATGTTTCTGCTATACCGATGAAGGTTTTATTACGCTTTACCGGCACTACGTTGAGTCCATCAGCAGCGACTAAAAGTGGATCTTCCCCTCCAAAAGTCATCCAAAATTGAGAAGAGGCCGCACCATTGATGATGCGTAAACGCACCTTTTCTCCTGGCTCAAATTGAGGGTATTCCTGAACTTCCTGCCCATTGTTCAGAAAAGCAGGGTAATATATATCTGCTATATCGGCACTTTCCATACGTTGCTTCCAGAAATTGAGCTGAGCCCCAAAACCTCCTCTTGCAATGACCTGATTTAATGGGGTAGCAGTCCCTTTTTTAATATTGTACCATTCATTGCCTCGTTTGAGGTTTCTCAATACGTTCATTGGCTTTTGATTGGTCCAATCGGAGAGCACCATGACTAATTCTTTATCAAATTCTATGGTTTCCTCAATGGGATCTATAATAATGGAACCATACACGCCACTTTGCTCCTGTAGCATAGTGTGGCTATGGTACCAGTAAGTGCCAGATTGTATTAGTGGAAACTCATATTTTTGAGTTTCACCAGGTTCTATAGGCGGAGTAGTTAAATAGGGTACCCCATCATAAAAGTTAGGCAATAACAGACCATGCCAGTGAACGGATGTTTCCACATCCATTTCATTTTTCACATAAATCACGGCATAACCACCTTCCTTAAACCTGAGGTTAGGTCCGGGAATATCACCATTGACCGTCATTCCCATGGTTTCCTTTCCAGCCTTATTCACTAGCTCCTGTTTAATAGTCAGGTTATAAACTGAAGTATCTGATTGTGCTGTTACTGCTACCCCTAATAGTAAGAGTAAAATTGTTAAAGCAAGGCTGCGTTGTAATGGCATAAGTTAATTTTTAATTCTTTTAGTTATACAATAAGGTTTTCAGTAAATCAATAATCATTCCTTTATTCAATTTTAAGGATGTAAAACAATCAATCTATCCTTATATTGTTTATGATATTTTGATTAAAATGTATAAAATTTTAACTTTTTTTTAAAAAAATTAGATTTTTGGCAAACCTTCCTGAGAATTAGAATCAGTTCCTCCTCTTTTTTTATACGCACTAATGGAAAAACCAGTAACCTTTTTGAATTGGTTAGATAAATAATGAACGCTGCTGTACCCCAATTTTATGGCAATTTCGGAAACATTAAGCTGACCATATTCCAGAAACTCTTTTACTTTTTCAATGCGAATATGGATGTAATATTTCTCTAGGGTTTCTCCTGTTTCTTTAGAGAACACTTTGCTGAGGTAATTGTAATTCTTATCAATTCTTGATGAAATGTATGCTGATAATTTTATATTATTTTTAGGTTTTTTTTGCACGAACTTCAGGTAATCCAATACTGCGATTTTGATCTGCTCTATTAAAATTGTCTTTTTGTCATAAATAAGTTCAAATCCGAACTTTTTTATTCTTAAATCGATTTCTTCCAGTGAGATGGTAGCCGATATTATCACTTCGGCACAACCCAACCTAACAGACTGTATATCAACACCACAAACCTTCAATTCATTTTCGACAACCAAAATGCAGCTTGGAGAAACCATATTTTTTATATGGAGCTTGGTTATCATTTTATTTAAAATAAGACCGCATGTTTTTTTCAGAAATGAAATAGTAAACCCCTTTACCCTGACCGGGCCTTAGTGTTATAAATGCATTTGCTTTATTTACTTTTTCACCTGAAAAAGGATCTGTAGCGTACCGAACATTATCGGTATTCTTGCGAATTTTACTTACACACATTTGGCAGCAGCCATAGTACGTTTTACCGTCTGCTTCAACGGGAATTTGCTCTACCCCCATGAAGGCATCATTGACCATACAAACCAGTTCGTTCGGTATTTGCTCATTTTCCTTTACTTCAACCGGAATTCGGTTAAACACATCAGAAAATTGCCAGAAAAGGCCTCCAATGATTAAAAGGCCAAATCCAGAAAGTATTATTATTGATTGTCTGTCCATAATTGAAAAGATTTATGGTACCTGTGGGAATGCAATGATCATCATCTGATTGATGAAATAACTGCAACCTTTCCCACAGGGTTTGAGATTTAATTGATCGTTTCCTTCACACTTCCACATTTCAACATTTTGTCACCGAAATAAGGATTTTTGATCTCCTTCTCATTTGATAACCAAAAAGCACCGGTGTTTCCATTGGCCATCGGGCAGTACTCCAGGTATATTTCACCCATTGAGAGTGTACTGGCTTTAACCAATGTTGTCATTTCATTACTTAACACGGCAAAGGCTTTTCGCTGCTCATCCAGGGTGGAAGCTGAAGCTACTTTACCTGCTTCGGCCTGTGCAGATTTGGTATTCTCTAAGGAAGCCAAAGACTTTTGAAGCTTATCAGCAGCCCCTTTAGCTTCATCCGGCTGAGATGCTACCAATGCTTCTTTGAGGTGAATATAATGGCCGTAAGCTTTGCTCATCGCTTCATCTTTGAACATTGGATCCATCTGTTGTCCACCGGATTGTTTACCATGTCCTGCATGATCGTGTTGTGCCAAGGCCCCGAAGGTTACGAAAGCCAGAGCCATCATTAGAACTGCCTTTTTTCTCATTACATTTTTCATTTTATTGATTTTTAAAGGTTAAACATTTATAGAATGGCTATCCCGACCACTATAAGAATAACGATTCCCCAGATGATCCGAGAAAACCATATTTTTAATTTTGATGGGGGCTTTTCATCCCCCGTTTTGCAACATTCCTTCATTTAATTGTTGATTTCACTTCACCACAAGTAAGCATGGCCTCTCCGAAATACGGATTGCGAATCTCCTCTTCGGTGCTTAGCCAGTTAGCTCCTTTGTTATTATCCGCCATAGGGCAGAACTGCACATAGAGTGTTTTCTCCAATGGGTTGAAAGCTTTGGTCAAATCAATCATCCCTTCAGACACCTGTTGGAATGCTTTACGCACAGCCTCAATATCTTTCAAATGCTGTACGTGTTGCAAGGCATTTTTCAAATCACTGCTATGGTCCATCCACGCATTATGTGATGCTCCGGTAAAAATTGACATATTCACTGCATCCAGTTTTGCTTTCAACTCATTAGCCGCACTCTGAGCCTCAGCTAAATTATCAGCGACTAGTGCATCCTTGAAATTCAGGTATTCCTCATAAAGAGGCTTTAATGCATCTTTAGCTTTTTGGTTGATTGAAACAGATTTTACTTCCGCTTTTTTCCCAGGTGTGGAGGTTGAAGAAGAAGCCGACATCTCCATACCCCCATGATTATGGCCTGTCATGGCCGGGCCACCTTCAGGGTTCATCATGCTCGGTTTCCCTACCAGTTGAGCCGCTGCGTCTATACTGAAGGTACCATTCACGGCTATTTCCTCACCTTCCTCCAGGCCACTCTCCACAATAAAGCTGTCACCTAAACCCGGCCCAAGCGTTACATCACGCATCATGAAACTTACTCCACTGCCGGAGGTATTTTTCACATAGACTACAGAGCGTTTACCCGTCCACATTACGGCTGTTTTCGGAACGATAACATTGTTGGACTTTTTCGGCAATGTAGCTTCTACCGTACCGGATGCAAACATTTCAGGTTTTAGCTGATTGTCTTTATTGGGCACTTCTACCCGGGCCTTGGCTACCCGGGTTTTTGGATTAATTACCGGATCTAAAAAGCTTATCTTGCTTTCAAACGTTTGGCCCGGGAGTGATTGAACTGTAAACCGCACCTGGTCTCCCTTATTTATCCAGGGCATATCCGACTCATACACATCAAACAGCACCCATACGCGTGATAAATTTGCAATCTCATAAATAGGTTCCCCTCGCTTGATGTAGTCACCCACATTAACATTTTTGCTCAACACATAGCCTGAAATGTCTGCCGTAATTGGAAATTCATCGGAAGGGGTACCACTTTCTAATATTTTATCTATCTGACCGTCTGAAAGCTTCCAGTTTTTGAGTTTTGCCCGGGCTGATTTAAATAATTGTGGTTGTGTATCTTTGATTTTTTGCGCTTCAAACAATTCCTCCTGAGCAGTAACTAAATCAGGCGAATAGATATAGGCAATTACCTGTCCCCTGCGCACATATTCACCTGTGAAGTTAACATTCAGTCGTTCAATTCTACCTGGAATGTGACTGGATTGAGAGGAAACAAGCCGCTCATCTTCCTGTACCTTCCCGTTTAATCTAACTGTTTTCACTGGATCCATGGTACCCACAGTGGCAGTTCTAATATCAGCTAGTTGCATGGCGGTAGGCGACATACTTACTGCCATTGGGTCAAGTACTTCATCCTGATCATCCTCCAAAGGAATGAGGTCCATTCCACAAATAGGACAGTCTCCGGGTTCACTCTGACGGATCTGTGGGTGCATAGAGCAAGTCCACACGGTCTCGCCAGCTATTTCTGTAGTGTGCTGGTGCTCATCATCCATTTTACTTTCGGATGATGAACCACCAAAAATCAACCAACCCAGCAATAAACCTATTGCCAGTGTTGACAGTGCTACGATTATTATTTTTTTATTCGCGTTCATCTTAATATGTTTTTGCGGTTAAGTAATTGAGTTTAGCAAGGGCAATTTGATATTGTGTTTCGGCCGTTGCCTTCATCTTTTCATATTTTAAAAGCTGTTGCTGCATACGCAGTACCTCTTCAAATTCATTTCCTGAATTACTGTAAGCCGTAAATAATAGATTTAAAGCCTGAATGGATTCCTGAATTTGCTGATCGTATAGATCAATCAATTCTTGCTGTTGCTGAATTTCAAACCAGGCCATTTCGTAGCTTGACGTAAGGGTATTGGCAAAATCCTCTTTTTGGAGTGAATAGCTTTCCTGCATGAGTTGCGCTTCTTTAACAGCGGCTTTGTATTTACTCCTGAAAATGGGAATGCTAACGGAAACCATAGGCATCATCGCATTTTTGCCATTGCCTTGCGGAGCAGCCATGTCGGAGGCTAAATCCGTACGTTCTCCAACCAACACATAGTCAAGGCCCAGACCAAACTTTGGAAGTCCTTGTTTGTAAGCGACCTCCTCACTTGCCTCACTGGAGGCTATTTTTAAGTCCAGTTCTTCCAATACCGGGTTGTTCGTAAGCAAAGAGTCCTTTCTGAAATTATCAGGCAAGGCTTGAGCAACGAGTGAATCCTCTACGGTTACCAATGCGTCCTCCTCTCTGTTGAGTAGTTTATTAAACCGGGTCAGCAGAGGAGCTTCCTTATCGTTCAGAATGGAAAGGTTTGTAGTGGCGTCTTTCAACATAATATCCACACGCAAGAAGTCAACCATCGTACCCACTCCATTTTCAAACTTTTTGTTGGTAATGGTTTTATAAGACTCCAGTATTTCAATATTCTCCCGCTCAATCTCTTTCCATTGATTAAGTTCATAAAGCGGATAATAGGCCGCTGCCACTTGGTAATACAACCTATTCCGAGCGTCTAAGAAGGCTTGATATTTTGCTTCCGCCATTAAAGCTGCGGCATTTCCCTGTGCCCGTAGCGTCCCAAACCAGGGGAACATCTGCGTTAGGGAAAACCTTGCCTTTTGTGGTCCTACCCTCGTTTCCACCGGTGAAATGAAATAACCAAAAGAGAAATTAGGGTCCGGTAAAGTATTTACCTGCTCCACCTTCTGTATGGCCGCTTCAAATTCCCGATATTTCGCTTGTAGACCCGGATTGTTTTCCGCTGCTATTTTAAAATAGTCATCCAGGACCTGCGCCTGACTTACGCTGGTTCCGAGAAAAACAAGTATTACAATATTTACAATAATCTTCATGGTTGTGTCTTTTTAAATTTTCTTTCTTCCCTCATAGCGTATAAAACCGGCACGATGAAGAAGGTGACGGCTGCGAAGAACATACCTCCGAATGCTGGAATAGCCATTGGGATCATGATGTCTGCTCCGCGACCCGTTGAGGTAAGTATAGGCAGCAAGGCAATGATGGTGGTGGCGGAGGTCATCACGGCAGGTTTTATTCTTCGTTGACCAGCTTCCACTGTTGCCGCTCTTATTCCTTTCAGACTGTCTGTTTTATTACGATTAAAACTTTGATCTAAATAAGTAGCCATTAATACCCCATCATCAGTGGCTATACCAAACAAGGCAATAAACCCGACCCAAACAGCCACGCTCAAATTGATAGTATGTATTTGGAACAAGTCTCGGAAATTCGTACCGAAAAGGGAGAAGTCCGCAAACCAGGTCTGGCCATACAACCATAGCATGATAAAGCCTCCACTAAATGCCATGGCAATACCAGTAAACACCATTAATGAAGTCGCTACAGACTTGAATTGGAAGTAAAGGATGAGGAAGACGATACCCAATACCAACGGAACAATGATTGAAAGCCTCTTTTCAGCCCTTACCTGATTTTCATAGCTTCCTGAGAACTTGTAGCTGACCCCGGCAGGAACGACTAAATCACCTGTATCTATTCTTTCCTGAATAGCTGCCTGGGCATCATTCACCACTCCAACTTCCGAGTATCCGTCCCTTTTGTCAAATAGTACATAACCCACCAAAAAGGTTTCCTCACTTTTGATCGCCTGTGGTCCCCTCACATACTCAAAGTCCACCACCTGGCTGATCGGTATTTGTGCTCCTGTAGGTGTAGGCAAAAGGATCTTACCCAATGCTTCAGGATCGTCCCTGAGTTCGCGTGGATAACGTACCCTCACTGGAAAACGCTCCCTTCCTTCCACAGTTGAAGTAATTTTCATTCCTCCAATGGCTGTTTCAATGGTCTGCTGTACATCTTCCACATTAAGCCCATAGCGTGAAATCTCATCCCTGTTGATGTTAAGATGAAGATAGGGCTTACCTACAATTCTGTCGGCAAACACGGCTTCCGCTTTTACCGAAGGAACATTTTTAAGCACTTCCTCCAGTTGCAGCCCAAAGTCTTCTATCGTTTTCAGATCCGGACCATATACTTTGATACCCATGGGGGCTCGCATACCTGTTTGTAGCATCACCAAGCGGGTTTCAATAGGCTGCAGCTTAGGTGCTGAAGTTACTCCCGGTATTTTGGTGACCTTAACAATTTCATTCCAGATATCATCTGGAGATTCAATTTGCGGCCGCCAGTTGCGGAAATAATTCCCGTTATCATCAGGGATGAGTTCCTCCAAAACAACACCTCGGTTAATGGCTTCCTCATTAGAAAGGCTATCACCGCTATTGAGTATGAAGCGATCTTCCTTATCAACTTTGAACCTTATTCGGTGCCCTTTTTCACTGAGCATGTACTCCGGTTTATAGTTGATGACATTTTCGTACATGGAAATAGGTGCCGGATCAAGGGCAGATTCTACCCGTCCTAATTTGCCTACCGTTAATTCTACTTCCGGGATGTTGGTCAGGAGCATATCCAACTGACCAACTACTTTACGGTTGAACTCAATACCGGAATGTGGCATGGAGGTGGGCATGAGCAAGAAACTTCCTTCGTCCAGAGAAGGCATAAATTCTTTTCCTACACCCGGGAAAGTATGGGTCAAGCCTGACCAAACTGTAGTTGTCCGGACATCCCAGCCGAGATTGTCCAATGCTTTAGGAATAAACCCGAAAATGGTATTAAAACCCAACCAAACATTAGCGCCAAGCAAAATCAAGAAAGTAGGTATCAATAAAAAAGTTATTTTATTATCCAGGCACCATTTTAATATAGATTTGTAGTAATATTCTAAAAGCGTGAACGACCCCAGGATAAATCCTACCAATAAGGTCACAAAAATAAAGTTGAGTAACAGAGACTTTGAGGCTCCTAGCGGTAGCCAGTATTTAGCTAAAAGCCAGGTTACGCCAATTAGTACAATGATCAGCTCGGCATAATTGAAGAGAAATAATACAGGCCTGGAAAAGCGTTCCTTTTTAGCGTCAAAGATATTCTTTACAATTGCGATTGCACCAAACAGTACCAGCAGTACACCACCCCATATCTGAGCGGTAAAGAGCCCTATAATTCCAAATAGTACTAATGCATAGCCACCATATTTCTTAAGAAATTTATTATTAATTTTGAACCCAAAGAACCAATGTGCCAAGGTAGGCATGATCAATAGACTCACCAACAGCGCAGCTACCAAAGCGAAGGTCTTTGTGAATGCCAAAGGCCCAAATAACTTTCCTTCGGCAGCTTGCATGGTAAAGACCGGAATGAAGCTGACAATTGTGGTAGAAACAGCGGTGAGAATAGCGGTACCCACTTCTGAAGCTCCATTATAAATGGTATCTATCAGTTTTTGACCGGGAGGAGCTTCATCTATATGTTTAATAATGTTTTCAGAAAGTATAACTCCCAAATCCACCATCGTACCAATGGCAATGGCAATACCTGAAAGTGCAACTATGTTGGCATCAACACCAAAATAGCGCATGGCTATAAATACCATCAATACCGCAATCGGCAGGATACTTGAAATGAGAAATGAAGCCCTGAGATTATACACCATCACGATCACTACCAAAATGGTAATGAGCACTTGAAGCGAAATGGCTTCTTCCAGGGTTCCCAATGTTTCATAAATAAGCTCGGAGCGGTCATAAAACGGAACGATAGTCAACTGGCTTTCCCTTCCATCTGCCAACGTTTTTTTAGGCAGTCCCGGGGCTATTTCTTTGATCTTATCCTTGACGTTGTTAATGACCTGCAAGGGATTGGCACCATAGCGGGCCACCACTACGCCACCTACCACTTCAGCACCATCTTTATCCAGCAGTCCTCTTCGGGTGGATGGGCCCAGGGTAACTACACCAATGTCTTTAATACGGACGGGAACATTTTCCTGAACAGCAACTACGGCCTTTTCAATGTCTTCCACTTTTTTGATGTAACCCAAACCACGCACCAGGTATTCTGCCTGGTTGATCTCAATGGTTTTAGCCCCTACGTCTTTATTTGATTTCTGTACTGCCTGCATTACTTTATGCAAGGGGATATCATAAGCTTTTAGGGCATCGGGATTAACATCAATCTGATATTCCTGTACAAAGCCTCCTATGGAAGCTACTTCCGAAACGCCTTCCGTTGCATTTAGTCCATATTTGACGTAGAAGTCCTGTACGGTACGGATTTCGTGCAAATCCCAACCCCCAGTAGGGTTTCCATCTTTATCTCTGCCCTCAATGGTATACCAATACACCTGGCCCAGGGCAGTGGCATCAGGCCCGAGTGCCGGCTGTACCCCTTCCGGCAATAAGCCTGAAGGCAAGGAACTGAGTTTCTCAAGGATACGGGAGCGAGACCAGTAAAACTCTACATCTTCACTGAAAATGATGAAGATACTGGAGAAGCCAAATATGGAAGAACTCCTTATAGATTTTACGCCCGGTATACCCAATAGATATGTAGTCAATGGATAAGAAATCTGATCCTCAATATCCTGTGGAGACCGGCCTTGCCATTGGGTAAATACAATTTGCTGATTCTCCCCAATATCTGGTATGGCATCCACGGGGACGGGGTCGGAAGGCAATGCCCCTATTTGCCAGCCGAAAGGGGCGGTAACAATGCCCCAGGCAATAAAGCCAATTAATATGAGAACGGTAACCAACTTGTTCTCAAGAAAATATCTTATAATTTTATTAAGCATATTATTTACATTCAATTTTTAAATTGATTTAAAAGGCATAGAAATAATGCCTCCAGGCCTTAGCGAGCTATGCCCTTGATCACGATTAATTGAATGAAATGCTTAAATAAGGAAGGACTGAACGAGTATAGGTATATCGCGTTCAATCAGTGGGGGGGAATAGTCGTTAAACGTATAGTGATCAACGGTAGTGTCACTAAAAAGAAACGAAACCACAGCGTAGATAACTGCGATCATTTGAAAATCAGGAACCGCAACTTTGGTCACTTGCGTAAGGTCTTCATGACCCTCAATTACTAAAGTCTGGTCTTCACAGCAACCTTTTTTAGTCACCTGCTGGTGTTCGCAATCCGGATCATGCTTATCATTGGCACAAGGTGATTTTTGAGTGGCCATTTCGCAGGGCTCAGCCCCGGAAAAAAGTGCAATGCTCTCTAGCTGGCCCATACAGAAATGCATCCCAAACGTGAAACTCGTGGAACTGAGTAGCACCAGGCAGGATAACAAAATGGCCGATATTTGTCTAAAACGTTGCACTTTGGAGAAAGTCTAATGCGAATTTACGGGATTTAGTTCAGAATGTTCAATTTTAACGTCAAAAATAACGGTTTTCATTTCAAATACTTCAACATGTGGATGTTCATGCTTTATTTCTATTGGAAAATCATAGTTTGCTGATGCTTATTTTTGGAGTCATTATCTTTTACACAGCAGTAAAAAAAATCCCATGTGGATGAGTCACCCACACGGGAGTTCCGTCAGAAACTAATCACCGCTTCAACCACGACTCCACTAAATTCAGCCCCGGCAAAACGCCCTGTCCAAGCATTGCCTTCATATTGCTGCTTCATGTACTCAACTTTTGTTAAAACGTTCTTTGAAAGATACCAGCCTCCACCAAAATTGACCCTGCTGATTTCCAAATCTTCTGTGGCACTTTCACGCATTTTACCAGTTACTGTATTATATCTACCCCCAAGATAGAAACGTTCATCAGCTCCAAACCTATACAATACCTCAGCTGCTATTTGTGTGAATGCACCCTCTGTGTCGGCTTGAGGTGTTGTGAATTCATTGCTTCCATCAGCCAGCTCATAAATACCAAAGAACTCCAGGCCTTTGTACTTGATGAATGGGTTAATCTGCAAGGCTGTGAGCTTTGTAAATCTGGCATTGAACTGACCATCACGAGGGCCACCTTCCGTATTGCCATCCACATCCGGTACTGTAAAAAGCACATTGTAATACCTGGAGCCTCCTCGGTCACCACCATACAGATATGTGCCTGTTGAGGTTCCTTTATTGATGTACCAAGATCCGGTCAATCGTACTCTCAGATCCTCGTTCAGTTGTTTATCGTATCCCAACTTTCCGAAGAAAGAAGGCTTATTGTCCGTATTGTCATTCACCGTTACATTTTGATTGAGCTTACCGTTTGTCAACCCAACCACTGCCAATAAGCCATTCTTTTGAACGGTAATCTCTCCGAATGCTTCGGTGGAGAATGCATCCATAAGATAGTTTCCCACAAAAGGGTTGAAAATACCTCTGGCATTGTCTGTTCTCCTGAAATGTGCGTCCCCATAGTTAAACTCATCTAGCCCTATGGTGATGCTTGTATATTTCATAACTCCCTCCAGAAACCCGGGTTTAACAAAGTCAAGATTATCCACTCTCATGTATCCACCCTTAATCCATGCTTCGTTGTGTGCTCTGGAAGAAAGATAGGTTCTGAGGTGCATCCGAACACCTTCCATTACCTGTACATCAAGGTTGAGGTTAGCTGAAGGTAAATTGAAATCGGAACCAAGCTCAACCAAGGTACCTGCTTCATTACTTTGGTTGAGGCCCTGAAATTGCATGGCGAAATCACCGCCTACTCTTACTTTGAGGCCATCAAAGATGATTGTATCCTCTTTTGAGGGCTCAAATACATTGAGGCCGTTTTTATCGTTTGGCCTGAAATACTGCAAGCCTGGTTGTTGGGCGTATGTGGTATTGATCACCATCAGTGTCAAGGCAATGAATACCAATTGAATTTTATGAAACGTTTTCATGATTTTAACATTTTATTGAAAGTCTGATTAAAGAAACTTGATGATAGTTTTGTCGGATAGATCGTGTCTAATGCTGTTCGAATATCCCGGAGCAGCTATATTTCACAGAACCATTTCCGACATTGCCCGAAGGTTTTGTACCGGGCAACTAACTGATAATCAGATGTTAGCTAAAGAAGAAATGACTGGAACAGGATAGAGCGATACCGCCCTGACCAGCCGGGGGGAGCCTTTTTAGAAGTTGTGTAGTTTCTTGACTCGAAAAATTGTGTAGAAGGCAAATGAAAAGAAGGCTGAGCCAATGCCGCTGTTGAAGAAGCAATGACAGGAATGTCAGAATGAGGTGTCCTGAAATCATCGAGAGAGAAGATGGTTTCCTGATCCTCACAACCATCACAAGGGTTGCTGTGATCGTCACAGCATGGTTCGTGGTGTTTTAGAAAAAGCTCGAAGCTGATCAGTTCGCCCCCGCAAAAGTGCTGAAACACTGCCATCCCTTTGCCAGGGAGAAGCATTACAATGAGCAGGACGATATATAAGTTGCGCTTCATGAGCCTTTTGATGTAAAATGCCATTCATTGAAGGGGTATCAATTTAGTATTCCCTTCAATATGAGTCAAAAGTACGCAACGGTTATTGAGAGCGCTATGACATTGCACATGTCAAAACATGATGTATGTCACATAAAGCATTGTCTTCCCTAGCAACATGCTTGATCAGAATCCAATTGTACTGGTGGACAAGGTGCTGAGCCATAGGAGCAATACACGCAACAATCCCCTTCCTTCGGTTTTAACAGATGATAACAGAAAGCAGGCTTACGCTTAATAATGTATTTTCTTCATTGTAAAATTCAAGATTTTAGAACTTCAACTATCCTTATATCCCAAGTACCGTTTAAGTGATTGTCCTCTTTATCTTTCACAAAAACTTTTAGCTTGATCTTCCCGGTGTTTAGGGATTTGACTATTTCTGAAGGTGTATCAGAACTCACAATAAAAGTCTCCCCATTAACATTTACTTGCCATGCATTTTCGTTCTTAACCAACTGGCCAACGATGGTGACTTCAGCATTCTTGGCTGAAAATCCATTATTCCTCACCTCTTCCTGAATCTTTTGAAGTGTCAATTTATTATCAGATGCGAGCTTAAGGTAAGCTTTACCATCATTCAAACTCACCTGTACCTTTTCCAGCCCATCCATTTTCTTGAGTCCACGCTCCAGGCCATAGGCACAAGGTGCACAATCCATTCCAAAGACCTCTTGATCTACTTTGATCAACTGAGCCATTACACCGCTCAAACTAAAAATTGTCAACAATGCTATTATTCCTAATCTTTTCATTTTCTTCTGTTTTTTAAAGTTTATAACCAATAACTAATGTTCATTGAAAGCCTGTATTCCTCTTTTGGACCCTGTGTTATATCCTGATAGAGCGGAAATAATGCTCCAAAGGATATACCCCAAGCTCCATAAAGCCCCAGGAATGAAGGGCCAATCATTACTTTTTTTCCTCTTTGATCAATGGGGATAAGCTGACCTTCACTGGTACTAGTGCCTGGAAACTCTGCTAATGACTCTACAAAAACACGCCAGTCGGGTTTTGGGTAATCCCCCATAAAGATGTTTGGGCGGTAGCCTATCACAAGGCTGGCATAAGGCAGATCTCCCAGCTGCTCATTACCCTCCTCGAAATAATATTGATAACCACCGCCAACCCAGGCATACCAGGTACGTGAAGCATATCCGGTAGAGATTGCTCCATGAATGGAGTTGCTTACATTGATACCACTCCTAGTTTCTTCTGTAGGTGTCGAAACACTTAAAATAGCCGTGGATTCAAAGCGTTTGCCAACCCCAAATGCATTGGAAAAGAAACGGTACCAGACCGATGCTTCTATGTCGCCATTTGCTGGCATGTTGTTGTTACCTCTTGTTCTGGGTGCTTCAGACAATCTGTTGATCATGGTGGGGGTAGTAATATTAATTTGCAGATCTTCCGTCACGCCATACGACCAGATGTACCTAAGCATAAACGATTGATCATCTTCGGTAGCCAGGCTCATAGCTGCTGCATTAAAGTCAAATCCTCCTTTTGCCAAGGTGGGGGTTTGTAAACCATAAAGGGGCCCGTGTCCCTGAGCGCTGACCTTAGAAATGGCTGTAACAGTTAGTAATATTAAAAAGGCTGTTCTTTTCATCGTATTATTTTAAAGTCCTAAAAATTGTTGAATTGGTAGTAGCAGGTAAGCTGAGAATAGTCCGAGAAGGTATAAACCAAAGGATATCCATAGGATAATTTTACTCCACCGGGCGGCTGTATCACATGGTGTCTCATTGCCATATTCGTCTATTTCACAGACCTGGTCTCTTTTGCGGCCATAAAAAAGCCAAAAGTTGAATCCGATCAAAATACCTGCTGCCAGAAAAGTCCATTCCTTATACTTGCTCAACCAGATCAATGCCGGAAAGTCCGAAACCATTCCGGCCACTACCGCTCCCATACCCACCGCTACGAGTAATGACGGAAGGGCACAGCAAAGCAAGGTGGATACCGATGTAAACAAGGAAGCTATGCTGACGAAATCCTGCTTTAGTGATTTTAAGACTTCCATAAGATTATGCCGCCATTTTAACGCAGCTTTCTGCGCAGGCTGCACATTTTTCCGCACACTGCTTGCACACCTCACTGTCAAATTTGCCGCACTCTTCTGCACAAGCCTTGCAAAGATCCACGCAAATAGCACATACCCTGCTGGCGTAGTCGGATTGGGAAGCCAGCATCTGTACGCATGCCGTACACAAGGCAATACAATCCAGGCAAAGCTGGTGGCACTTTTTCATGTCCGGCTCGCCTAAGTGCTGATCCAGACAGATGCGTGCTGCGGTGATACATGCGTTACAATTGTCAATGCAATGTTGTAAATCATTACTCAATGGTTTCATGTTTTTTGTGATTTAAATGAATTCCCTTGCCAGCACGGCAGCAAGGGAAAATATAATGTAAGCCGTGCCTTACTTGTTTTTACCCTTGTCCTATACCCGCTTTGATCAGCTCTTCTTTAGAAATTCCCTGGTTTTCACAGCAGGATAAAAGTGAGCCATTCACAGCAATAGCAGGTACTTTTTTAATCCCATATTCTTCCAGCTTGCTCAGACAGGTCTTGTCTTCACACTGCTTCACCAAATCATAAATGGTGATATCGCATTGCTCACAAGCCAGGTCTTTCACCACTTGAACTACTGGGTCGCAAACAGGGCAGTTTGCTGTAAATATTTCTACTTGTCTTTTCATCTTTTCCACTTTTTAAAATATTCATTTTATATTTTAGAGATTCTCTCCGGATAAGAACAATTCAAAGGTAAGTTCGGGGGTGGGGTGGTAGCCAAGGATAAATAGCTAGAAAATTTGATTTATTTTTTGTGAGGATAAAGGTTAATATAGGAAGCAGGAAAATGGACAAAAACGGAGAAAGGCCGATATTTGTGAAGGGTAGTAAGGGCATTGACTCATCATATTGCCACAAGCCCAAGATCAGCGCAATTTTTTCAGCCGCGATAGATACCAAGGCACTAAAGGCTAAGGTTGTAGCGACTTTCGCTGCAGTAAAGCAATGTATCCAGCCTGTATTTTTGAAAATAGCGGCTACTAAAAAAATATACCATAAAAATTAGCAGCGCCTCCCCCAATGCACAGAGCAGAAAATATATCTGCCTCATCCATTCAGTGTAATTCGCATACAGGGAAAAACCACAGGTTCTCTCAGAGAAAACTCAAGATGAAGCCTGTAGTAGCCATGAATAAGTAAACTGACTTATTCGTTCTCCTTGCCATTACCTGAGCCTATACGTTGTTTTAATTCAGCAATCTCCTTCATCATAGTGGTGAGATTGTCTAGGTGCAGATTGGGAAACTGTTGTCGGATAAATTCTATGCGGTCTTCGTAACCACAATTGCCGGGACAGGCTTCAACGGTTTCCGAAATTTTAATGGCAAGAGCTTTCCGGTAGGCTTCATCCAGTAATAAATAATGAGCCTTATCAAGTCCTTTTTGCGCAGCTTTGAACTGTAGCAGAATTTTTTCCGGATCCTTTCCTTCATCCAGCATTTTTATCAAACCTTCTACCTGCCCTTTGATGCTTTGCAATCGTGTTTTTATATCCTTTGTTAGGTCTTTGGGTATCATAATACTTAGCGTTTTGTTAAAGGTAAGTTTGGGGCAGCGGTGGTAAACAAGGAATTGCGTGGTTATTCTAATTTCAATTAAACCATTGATCCGATATCCGATCCCATGGACGGATAGGAATAGATCATATTCCTGATGTCTGCAACTTTTAGTTTTACCCGAATGGCCATCGCAAAAATGTTGATCATTTCCTCCGCATGAGAACCGATGATGTGCGCTCCTAAAATGTAGCCTTCTTTATCAGAAATGACCTTATAAGCATAGGTTGACTCATTGATCCGTTTGGCATTGTACCAGCTTGATGCGGAGCCGTCTTTCACCTGATATTCTAAACCTGACTTCTTTGCCTGTGCTTCCGTCATGCCAACCGCGGCAAGTGTGGGCAAGGTAAAGACTGAACTGGGCATTTCCGTGTAGTCAGGCTTTTTGGAGTTACCCCGTATAATATTGGTTGCCACTGCATGGCCTTCCATAACTGCAACAGGTGTGAGATTGAGACCTTTGCTATCAGCCGCATCACCTGCTGCATATACCCGTTCATTGGTTAAACTTTGTAGGTATTCATTTACGTCAATCCCTTTCTTGCCGTAGGAAATGTTTGCCTTTTCCAGGTTCATGCCATCCAACTCCGGTACTCTACCTGCTGCATTCACCACCAAATTCGTTTGAATAGTTTTTTCACCCCCTTTTGATGCTGCCTTTACGGTATAGCCATTATCCTTTTTTTCAACTGCAACCACATCCCACTCCAGGTGAAGTTCAATCCCCAATTCTTCAGTAGCTTTGACCTAGTGCTTCACGATATCAGGCTCAAAGCTTTCTAAAGGCATTTTGCTTCTGTGGAATATGGTCACTTTACTTCCGGCCCTGACAGCCAGGTGGGCAAACTCCATCGCTATATATCCGCCTCCAATAAAAGTGATTTCCTTAGGAAGCTCTTCCAGGTTTAGAAAATCCGTGCTGTCAATGGGTAAGTCACCTCCAGGTATATCAAGGATTACCGGTCGGGCACCTGTAGCTATCACTATTTTATCAGCTTCCAGTAGGTCGTCTCCGATGCACACCGTGTTTTCAGATTCAAAGCTGGCTGCTCCGTGAAACATGTCTACACCCGCTTTTTCATATCCTTTCTCTACACCTTTGGGCATTTTGGAGACAAAGTCGTTTTTGTAGGCCATCAGATCCTGCCAGTTAATAGAGATATCTCCTTGAATGCCAATCCCTTTCATTTTATTGGCCCGGTCTATAATTTCAGCAGCTCCGACTAATATTTTCTTAGGATCACAACCGCGTAGTGCGCACGTTCCCCCATACGGTCTGGAATCTGTAACGGCAGTCTTTAGTCCTTTTTTAGCACATTTATTGGCAATGGTCATTCCTCCCATGCCTGATCCGATTACAATTACATCGTATTTTTTCATCAGCAGCAATTGTTTTTACCACCTTCCTGAATGGGAGGACAGGCATTTGTTCCATAGCTGCAATACACGCAGCAATCACCTTGTTTTGGCTTTAATACTTCTTGGCAGTTTTCACATTCGTAAAAGTATTGGCATGCATCCGTAGACATGGTTTCTTCTTTTTGATGTCCACAGTTTGGACAGGTAATGGTGGATTGTAATACGATCTCTTTTTCCATTATTAATCTATTTTAGGTTTTAGTACTTCTGCTTTATAGGTTGTTTTTTCTTCAATTGCTGCAATAAGCTGTTCAGGTTGGGTTTGTTTGGGGTCATAATCCACTACAGCTATATCTCCGGGATATTCC
>NZ_CAXBOC010000029.1:0-18993 GCF_963976465.1 uncultured Cyclobacterium sp.
CCCGTCGTTGGCTCTGAACATTTAACAATTTTAACGAAATTTAATCTTTAACTAAACAGAGGATTTTCACGCATGGCAAAAGCAACCTTTGACCGTTCCAAACCACACGTAAACATAGGTACGATTGGTCACGTCGATCATGGTAAGACTACTTTGACTGCTGCCATTACTACTGTGTTGGCCAGAAAGGGTCTTTCTGAATTAAGAGACTTTGCTTCCATCGATAACGCACCGGAAGAAAAGGAGAGGGGTATCACAATTAATACCTCACACGTAGAGTATCAAACGGAGGCTAGACACTATGCCCACGTTGATTGCCCAGGTCACGCTGACTACGTAAAAAACATGGTAACTGGTGCTGCTCAGATGGACGGTGCAATTCTTGTAGTTGCGGCCACTGATGGTCCAATGCCACAAACTAGAGAGCACATCCTTCTTGCACGTCAGGTAGGTGTACCAGCTTTGGTAGTATTCATGAACAAAGTAGATTTGGTGGATGACCCCGAATTACTTGAGTTGGTAGAAATGGAAGTAAGAGAACTTCTTTCATTCTATGAGTTTGATGGAGATAATATTCCTGTAATTTCAGGTTCTGCTCTTGGTGCACTTAACGGTGAAGCCAAATGGGAAGACACTGTAATGGAACTTATGGCAGCTGTGGATTCTTATATCCCACTTCCAGAAAGAGCTATCGACAAGGATTTCTTGATGCCGGTTGAAGACGTATTCTCTATTACTGGTAGAGGTACTGTAGCAACAGGTAGAATTGAAAGAGGAGTTGTAAACTCTGGAGAAGCAGTAGACATCATTGGTATGGGAGCTGAAGGACTTAAATCTACCGTTACTGGTGTAGAGATGTTCCGTAAGATTCTAGACAGAGGTGAAGCTGGTGACAACGTAGGTTTGTTGCTAAGAGGTATTGAAAAGGCTCAGATCAAACGTGGAATGATCATTTGTAAGCCTGGATCTGTAACTCCTCACGCTCACTTCAAAGCTGAAGTTTACGTACTAAGCAAAGAAGAAGGTGGAAGACACACTCCATTCTTCAACAGATACAGACCTCAGTTCTACTTAAGAACAACTGATGTAACTGGAGAAATCACTCTTCCTGAAAATGTTGAGATGGTAATGCCAGGTGATAACATCACTATTGAGGTGAATTTGATCAACCCTGTCGCTTTGGAAAAAGGACTTAGATTTGCTATCAGAGAAGGTGGTAGAACTGTGGGTGCTGGTCAGGTTACTGAAATCTTGGACTAATAATCTATATAATAGACTATATTACAAATGCGATCTTGAATTTTTCGGGATCGCATTTGTTTCTTAGGCATAGATTCACTAATTTTGCGTTCCCTAATCGGGAGCACAAATAATTTACGGGCGTAGTTCAATGGCAGAATAGCGGTCTCCAAAACCGTTGATGGGAGTTCGAATCTCTCCGCCCGTGCAATCTAAGGAAGATAAAACCATGAAGAGTAAGGCGTAAATGCCCAATCTTTCCATGTTATAGTCAGAGGTTTTGGTAAGCCTTTATAGGCAAAAGAAACTTTTGAAAAACTAATTGTACAAGGATGAATGTTAAAAATTTTGTAATTGAGTCCATTGATGAGATGAAGAATAAGGTCACATGGCCTAAATATTCTACACTTCAAAATAGTGCCGTATTGGTGCTAGTGGCTTCATTAATTTTCGCTTTGGTTATCGGTTTCATCGATTTAACCTTCGAAAATATCATGTGGTAGATTTAGGTTTTGAGAACATTATGACATGGTTTTATGATTTATTCTAAGAATATTAAATAACGGGATGGCAGATCACAATTGGTACGTACTCAGAGTAGTAGCAGGTCAGGAAAAGAAAGCAAAGACTTATTTGGACAACGAAATTGCCCGACAAAAGCTTGAAGACTATATTCCTGAAGTTTTGATACCTTCTGAGAAAGTATATGAAATGCGTAATGGCAAAAAGCGTGTTCGGGAGAGAAACTTCTTTCCTGGATATGTATTGGTCAATGCGGATCTCAGTCATGGAGAAGCCAATCACGTCATAACAAGTATACCGGGAGTAATCGGTTTTTTAGGGTCAAACCAAGGGGGGGCTTCCAAAACCCCCGAGCCATTACGTCAGTCAGAAATCAATAGGATTTTAGGTCGTGTTGAAGAGATTGATGAGTTTGCAGAAAAACTGGATACACCATTTATAGTTGGAGAGACCGTGAAGGTAATGGACGGTCCCTTTAGTGGATTCTCGGGTATGATTGAAGAGGTATTTGATGACAAGAAGAAGCTTAATGTTATGGTTAAGATATTCGGTCGGAATACCCCTGTTGAATTAAACTTTATTCAAGTAGAAAAACTAGATTAGGAAATGGCTAAAGAAATCTCTGGTTATCTGAAACTACAGGTAAAGGGTGGCCAGGCTAACCCATCTCCTCCAGTTGGTCCGGCTCTTGGTTCAAAAGGGCTGAACATTATGGAGTTCTGTAAGCAGTTTAATGCCAGAACTCAGGACAAAATGGGCCAAGTTCTTCCAGTTCTTGTTACGATTTATTCGGACAAGTCTTTTGATTTTGTAGTAAAAACGCCTCCGGCAGCAGTAATGCTTTTGGAAGCAGCAAAATTAAAAAGTGGTTCATCAGAACCAAACAGGAAAAAGGTAGGCTCTGTATCTTGGGATCAGGTAAAAGAAATTGCAGAAGTGAAAATGCCCGATTTAAATGCTTTTGAAGTTCCATCTGCTATGAGAATGGTAGCCGGAACCGCAAGAAGTATGGGAATCACTGTTTCAGGAAAAGCTCCTTGGGAGGAATAATACGTAAAAAATGGCTAAGTTAACAAAAAAGAAAAAAGAAGCTCTTTCTAAATACGACCCTAGCCAACAATATTCCTTGTCGGAGGCTTCTAGCATTGTTAAGGACATAACAACAACTAAGTTTGACGCTTCTATAGACCTGGACATCCGTTTAGGTGTTGATCCACGAAAAGCTGACCAAATGGTTAGAGGTGTAGTGGCCTTACCTCACGGTATAGGTAAAGAAGTTAAAGTATTAGTACTTTGTAGTCCTGATAAGGAAGAAGAAGCCAAAGAAGCGGGAGCTGATTTTGTTGGTTTGGATGAGTACATTGCAAAAATTGAGGGTGGATGGACAGATATTGATGTCATCATCACCACTCCTAATGTGATGGCTAAAGTAGGTAGACTAGGTAGAGTGTTGGGTCCTCGTGGACTAATGCCTAACCCTAAGTCTGGTACTGTAACCCTGGATGTTGGGAAAGCAGTAAATGAAGTAAAGGCTGGTAAAATCGATTTTAAAGTAGACAAGTTTGGAATCATCCATGCTAGTGTAGGTAAAGCCTCTTTCTCTGCTGAAAAAATCATGGAAAATGCGGAAGAATTAATTCAAACCATTTCCAAATTGAAGCCAACCGCTGCTAAAGGTACTTATTTTAAAAGTATTCATATGTCTAGCACTATGTCTTCGGGTATCGTAATTGATAAGAGTAGTATTCAAGGTTTATAAATTATGACTAGAGAAAATAAAAAAAGCATAATTGACGAACTTACCGAAAAGCTAAAATCTACTCCGCATTTTTATATTTCCGATGCATCAGGATTTAGTGTAGCTCAGGTAAATGGTTTCAGAAAATTATGCTTCGATAAAGGTTTGGAGTATAAGGTGTATAAAAATACCCTTATCAAAAAAGCCTTGGAAAATCTCGACGCAGATTATTCTGAATTCGCAGACAATGCATTGAAAGGTTTTTCAGGAATCCTTTTCTCACCAGAAGTTGGAAGCCTTCCTGCTAAAGTAATTTTAGATTACAGGAAAAAGGTCGCTACCAAAGATAAAAAGCCTTTGTTTAAAGGGGCATCAATCGAAGGAGCTCAATTTCTAGGAGAAAGTCATCTTGAAACACTTTCTAAACTGAAATCCAAAGAGGAATTGTTGGGAGAAGTTATTTCTCTACTTCAATCTCCAGCTACAAACGTGGTTTCAGCGCTTCAAAGCGGAAAAAATATTCTTGCCGGCCTGGTAAAAACGCTTGCCGAAAAAGAAGAAGCATAAATAATACATTCAAATTAGTAAATAACAATCAATTTAAATATTTAATACAATGGCAGATCTTAAAGCATTCGCTGAGCAGTTAGTTAACTTAACTGTAAAAGAGGTAAATGAGTTAGCCGAAATTTTGAAAGATGAATATGGTATCGAACCTGCTGCTGCTGCTGCTACTGTAGTAGCTGCTGGTGGAGCCGCTGGCGATGGTGCTGCTGAAGAAGAGCAAACTTCTTTTGATGTTGTCTTGAAAGCTGCAGGTGGACAAAAATTGGCAGTAGTTAAACTTGTTAAAGAATTGACAGGTCTTGGACTAAAAGATGCCAAAGAAGTAGTAGACAGTGCTCCTAAAGCTGTTAAAGAAGGTGTAAGCAAAGAAGAAGCTGAAGCCCTTAAAAAACAACTTGAAGAAGCTGGAGCTGAAGTTGAGCTTAAATAGAATTGAATAGCCAACTCCTCTTAGGATTGGTTAAGCAGAATTAGACCTGACTATACAGTCAGGTCTTTTCCTGTTTATGGACATCAAAACAATTGCACTTTTTTAAGTGACAATTGAATAATAACAATATTAATTTTCACTAAAACTATATACTGCCTTGGCTATCCAGAATCAAACCGGAAGGAAAAGTTTCTCATCCATTAAGGTAGTCAAAGACTATCCGGATTTCTTAGATATTCAACTGCAATCTTTCAAAGATTTCTTTCAGTTGGATACTCCTGCAGAGAAAAGAAGGCAGGATGGTCTTTTCAAGGTTTTTTCAGAAAATTTTCCCATCAGTGACTCCAGGGAAAATTTCACCCTTGAATTTATCGACTATACCGTAGATCCTCCAAAATACAATGTCTCACAAAGTATTGACCGTGGTCTTACTTATTCTGTCCCACTGAAAGCAAAACTAAGATTGCTTTGCTCTGATGAGGACAATGAAGACTTTGAAACCATTGAACAGGAAGTGTTCTTAGGAAATCTTCCTTATATGACGGAAAAAGGTTCCTTTGTTATCAATGGAGCCGAAAGGGTAATTGTTTCACAATTGCACCGTTCACCAGGTGTATTCTTTGCACAAAGTAAGCATACGAATGGTACTAAATTATATTCTGCCAGAATTATACCTTTCAAAGGTTCTTGGATAGAATTTGCTACCGATATCAATAATGTGATGTATGCTTATATCGACAGGAAAAAGAAGTTTCCTGTAACCACCCTATTGAGGGCGATAGGCTACGGATCTGATAAGCAAATACTCGATCTTTTCGGACTTTCAGAAGAAGTAGAATCCAATAAATCCAATTTAAAAAAGATCATCGGAAGAAAGCTGGCTGCCAGGGTGCTTCGTACTTGGGTAGAGGACTTTGTAGATGAAGATACAGGTGAGGTTGTTTCTATTGATAGAAACGAAGTTTTATTGGAAAGAGATAGCATTTTGACTGATGAGGACATTGATTTAATCCAAGAATCAGGCGCAAAAAGTGTTATCCTTCATAGGGAAGATGTCAATATCGCTGACTATTCCATCATTTATAATACCCTTCAAAAAGATAATTCAAACTCTGAAAAGGAAGCTGTAGAGGTAATCTACAGACAGCTTAGGAATACTGAGGCTCCTGATGAAGCAACAGCCCGAGAAGTTATTCATGGTTTGTTCTTCTCTGATAAGCGATATGACCTGGGAGAAGTTGGAAGGTATAGAATCAATAAAAAATTAGGGTTAGAAATTGATGCTGAGAAAATAGTTCTTACTACTCAGGATATCATTTCCATTGTAAAATACCTAATTGGTTTAATTAACTCTAAAGCAGTAGTTGATGATATAGATCACCTGAGCAATAGAAGGGTTAGAACGGTAGGAGAGCAACTTTACAGCCAATTTGGGGTTGGTTTGGCAAGAATGGCCAGAACCATCCGTGAGCGAATGAATGTAAGGGACAATGAAGATTTCAAACCGGTTGATCTTATCAACGCCAGGACACTTTCTTCTGTTATCAATTCTTTCTTTGGTACCAACCAACTCAGTCAATTTATGGATCAAACCAACCCACTTGCGGAGTTGACCCATAAAAGAAGACTTTCTGCATTAGGTCCCGGTGGTTTATCCAGGGAACGTGCAGGGTTTGAAGTGCGTGATGTTCATTATACGCACTATGGTCGTCTTTGTACCATTGAAACACCTGAGGGACCAAATATTGGTTTGATTTCTTCTCTCTGTGTGCATGCCAAAGTAAATGGCATGGGATTCTTGGAGACACCTTACCGAAAAGTAAACGAAGGTCAGGTAAGTATGAAGTCTGAAGATGTCGTATTCCTTACGGCTGAAGAAGAAGATGACAATAATATAGCACAAGCAAATGCGCCACTTGATGACAATGGTGTATTTATTAACGATAAAGTAAAAGCCCGATTTGAAGGTGATTTTCCGGTTTTAGAACCAAAGGAAATATCCTATATGGATGTAGCGCCTAATCAAATTGTATCGGTAGCAGCTTCTTTGATTCCATTCTTGGAACATGATGATGCCAACCGTGCACTAATGGGATCTAACATGCAGCATCAAGCCGTTCCTTTATTAAAAGCTGAAGCTCCAATTGTGGGAACAGGCCTTGAAGGAAAAGCTGCCATAGATTCAAGATCACTTATTTTGGCAGAAGCCGACGGTGTAATTGACTATGTAGATGCTGAGAAAATCACTGTGAAATATGAATTATCCGATGATGAGTTGTTGGTTAATTTCAGTGATGAATACAAAAGCTATGATCTGATTAAGTTCAGAAGAACCAACCAGGACACCACCATCAACTTAACGCCTATTGTCTTGCAAGGACAAAAAGTGGTTAAGGGGCAGGTATTGGTAGAAGGATATTCTACAAATGATGGTGAATTGGCGCTAGGTAAAAACCTACTTGTGGCTTATATGCCATGGCAAGGATATAACTTTGAGGATGCAATTGTAATTTCCGAAAGAGTGGTAAGAGAAGATGTATTTACTTCTATTCACATTGAGGAATTCCAACTTGAAGTTAGAGATACCAAACGTGGTGAAGAAGAACTTACCTCAGAGATACCTAATGTATCTGAAGATGCGGTAAAAAATCTTGATGAGAATGGTATCATTAGGGTTGGTTCGGAGCTTAAAGAAGGAGATATCATTATTGGTAAGATTACCCCTAAAGGTGAAACTGATCCAACTCCTGAAGAGAAATTACTACGTGCCATTTTTGGAGACAAAGCCGGAGATGTTAAAGATGCCTCTTTGAAAGCCTCTCCTTCATTAAATGGGGTAGTCATCAATACCAAATTGTTCTCAAGACCTAAGAAAGACAAGGATCTTCGTGCTAAAGCCAAGGCAGATGTTGAAAAATTGAAGCAGCAGTACACCAAAGACCTGTTGGCCGTAAGGTCTAGAATGATCCAAAAACTGGTTACGATTCTTGAAGACAAAGTTTCCAAAGGAGTTAAGCATAAATTTGGTGATGAGATCATCAGTAAAGGTGTTAAATTCAATTACCAAAACATTGAAAATAACCTTTTCCCTGCTAAAAATCCATACAGAGACGAAAGTAACTATAATGTTCCTGAGGAGGTAAATCTTATATCAGACATTATTTTGGATGATTGGACAGACGATGAGCACGCCAATTATTTGGTTCAGCAATTGGTTAAAAACTATACCAATACCAGAAATGAAATTTCCGGTGTATTCAAAAGAGACAAGTTCACTTTAGAAGTTGGTGATGAGTTGCCTGCAGGTATTGTTCAAATGGCCAAGGTTTATGTTGCCAAAAAGCGAAAACTGAAAGTTGGAGATAAGATGGCAGGTAGACACGGTAACAAGGGTATTGTTGCAAGGATTGTAAGGGATGAAGACATGCCATTCTTGGAAGATGGATCTCCTATGGACATCGTGTTGAATCCGCTTGGTGTACCTTCCAGGATGAATATTGGTCAAATCTATGAAACGGTATTGGCATGGGCAGGTAGAATCCTAGGTAAGAAATATGCTACGCCTATTTTCGATGGTGCTTCTACAGAGCAAGTGGCTGAAGAGCTAGGAAAAGCAGGTCTTCCTTCATTTGGCAGGACTTATCTATACGATGGACTGACCGGTCAGAAATTTGACCAACCTGTTACAGTAGGTATATCTTATATGCTTAAACTGGGTCACCTAGTAGATGATAAGATGCACGCCAGGTCAATTGGGCCATACTCACTCATTACACAACAACCATTGGGTGGTAAAGCCCAGTTTGGAGGACAGCGTTTTGGAGAGATGGAAGTTTGGGCATTGGAGGCATTTGGTGCTTCTCATGTACTTAGAGAAATTTTGACAGTTAAGTCTGATGATGTTATAGGAAGAGCCAAGGCGTATGAATCCATTGTAAAAGGTGAGAACTTGCCAAAAGCTAACATTCCGGAGTCCTTTAACGTACTTGTACATGAGCTTAGAGGCCTTGCATTGGAAATTACGCTTGACTAACTTAGAAACCATTAGGCCCTAAGAGGTCTTCAATTACATATAAAAACTATGGCGTTCAGAAAAAATAAAAAACTAAACAACGACTTTTCCAGAGTCACCATTAGTTTGGCTTCACCTGAGTCCATCTTGGACAGCTCGCATGGTGAGGTTACACAACCTGAAACGATTAATTACAGAACTTACAAGCCTGAAATGGGTGGATTGTTTTGTGAGCGAATTTTCGGGCCGGTAAAAGACTGGGAATGTCATTGTGGGAAATACAAGCGCATTAGGTATAAAGGAATTATCTGCGACCGATGTGGAGTAGAAGTTACCGAAAAGAAGGTACGAAGGGAGCGCATGGGCCATATAGAATTGGTTGTTCCTGTTGCCCATATATGGTACTTCAAGTCCCTTCCCAATAAGATTGGTTACCTATTGGGATTGCCTACAAAAAAACTGGATCAAATCGTTTATTATGAAAGGTATGTAGTGATCAATGCCGGTATCAAAGCCGATGATGGATTACAATACCTGGATTTCCTTACTGAGGATGAATACCTCGACATCATGGACAAGCTTCCTAAGGAAAACCAAATGATGGATGATGAAGATCCTAATAAGTTTATTGCCAAAATGGGGGCTGAAGCCCTAGAAATGCTATTGGCAAGATTGGATTTGGATGACCTTTCTTACAGCTTAAGACACCAAGCTGCCACCGATACTTCTCAGCAAAGAAAAGCGGAAGCATTGAAGCGATTGAAGGTTGTTGAAGCGTTTAGAGATGCCAGAACAAGAATAGAGAACAGGCCTGAATGGATGATTGTGCGCATGGTGCCGGTTATTCCACCTGAGCTTCGTCCTTTGGTGCCTCTTGATGGAGGTAGGTTTGCAACATCCGATTTGAATGACCTTTACAGAAGGGTTATTATTAGAAACAATAGGCTTAAGCGACTGATCGATATCAAAGCTCCGGAAGTAATTCTTAGGAATGAAAAAAGGATGCTTCAGGAAGCGGTAGACTCCTTGTTTGATAATTCAAGGAAAGTCAATGCAGTAAGATCAGATGGAAACAGGGCCTTGAAATCTCTTTCAGATATGTTGAAAGGTAAGCAAGGTAGGTTCCGTCAAAACCTTTTAGGAAAAAGGGTTGATTATTCTGGACGATCTGTGATTGTGGTTGGTCCTGAGCTTAAACTGCATGAATGTGGATTGCCGAAAAATATGGCGGCTGAACTTTTCAAGCCTTTTATTATCAGAAAACTGATAGAAAGAGGCATTGTAAAGACCGTAAAATCTGCCAAGAAAATAGTAGACAGAAAAGATCCTGTTGTTTGGGATATTTTGGAAAATGTGCTGAAAGGCCATCCTGTATTGCTAAACCGTGCCCCAACTTTGCACAGGTTAGGTATTCAGGCTTTCCAACCTAAATTGATTGAAGGGAAAGCGATTCAGCTGCATCCATTGGTATGTACTGCCTTTAATGCGGATTTTGATGGTGATCAGATGGCTGTTCACGTGCCTTTGGGGCATGAAGCCATTTTGGAAGCCTCTACATTGATGCTTTCCTCGCACAATATCCTTAACCCGGCCAATGGTGCACCAATTACCGTACCTTCTCAGGATATGGTATTGGGGCTGTACTATGTGACCAAAGGAATGAGGTCAACCGAAGAAATCAAGGTTGAAGGTGAAGGCATGACCTTTTATGGTCTAGAGGAAGTCTTGATCGCCCTTAATGAGCAAGCCATTTCTAAACATGCTTACATTAAATGTAAGGTTAAGGTAAGAAAAGAAGACGGATCGCTTGTTGAAGAGTTAATCGAAACGGTAGCCGGCCGACTTATCTTCAACCAGTTTGTACCGGAAGAAGTAGGTTTCAAGAAAAAGCTTCAACAAATTATTGCTGAAGTGGTTAAAATATGTGGAATTGCTCGTTCAGCGCAATTCTTGGATGATATCAAACACTTAGGTTTCCAGACTGCCTTCAAAGGAGGGTTGTCCATGGGACTTGATGATGTAATTATTCCTGATGAAAAAGATCCATTGATTTCCAAAGCCACTACTGAAGTAGATCAGGTTTGGAACAATTACTTGATGGGATTGATCACTGATAATGAGCGGTACAATCAGGTAATTGATATTTGGACAAGAACCAACTCTAATCTGACGAATATTCTAATGCGTCAGATGGAGGAAGACAACCAAGGTTTCAACGCCATTTACATGATGATGCACTCCGGAGCTCGTGGTTCCAGAGAGCAAATCAGACAGCTTGGTGGGATGCGTGGTCTAATGGCCAAGCCGCAGAAAAACCTTCAAGGCTCAGTTGGTGAGATTATTGAAAACCCTATTCTTTCTAACTTTAAAGAAGGGTTGGATGTATTGGAATACTTTATCTCTACCCACGGTGCTCGTAAAGGCCTGGCCGATACAGCCCTTAAAACTGCAGATGCCGGTTACCTAACAAGGAGGCTGGTAGATGTGGCTCAGGATATGATCGTATCTGAGGAAGATTGTGGTACTTTGAGGTCTTGTGGTACAAGCCTTGAAAGACAATGATGAGATCGTTGAGCCATTATCTGAGCGTATTGTTGGTAGAATAGCTGTTCACGATGTGATTGATCCCTTGACAGATGAGGTAATCATAGAGTCGGGTGAAGAAATTACAGATGATATTGCCAAGAAAGTGGATGAGTCTGCAGTAGAGGAAGTAGAGATACGCTCTGTATTGACTTGTGAAACCAGAAGAGGTGTATGCTGTAAATGCTATGGACGTAACCTTACCACGGGTAATATTGTTCAGGTAGGAGAATCAGTTGGTGTGATTGCCGCTCAGTCTATTGGTGAGCCGGGTACACAGTTGACCCTAAGAACATTCCACGTTGGTGGTACGGCATCCAATATTTCAGTAGAAGCGAACATCAATTCTAAGTTTGATGGTATCGTAGAGTTTGAAGAAGAACTACGATGGATCAAAACTACCAATAAGGATGGAGATGATGTGTCTATTGTTATGGGTAGATCCGGAGAAATCAAAATTAATGATGTGAAATCCGGAAAAACTTTGGTTTCAAATCACGTTCCTTATGGTGCCATCCTTAATGTAAAAGATGGTCAGAAGATAGCCAAAGGGGATTCTTTATGTACTTGGGATCCATACAATGCTGTTATTCTTTCTGAGTTTGACGGTAAGGTAGATTTTGAGGCAATCCTTGAAGGTATCACCTATAAGGAGGTAGCTGATGATCAAACAGGCTATAGAGAAAAAGTAATTATAGATACGAAGGACAAGACGAAAAACCCGGCTGTAGTTGTAGAGCATAGGGATGAGTCTAAGTCTTACAATATTCCGGTAGGTGCTCACCTTTCAGTAGAAAAGGGAGAGGACGTTAAAGCGGGACAAATTCTTGTGAAGATCCCTAGATCTGTTGGTAAAACAAGAGATATTACCGGTGGTCTACCAAGAGTTACCGAGCTTTTTGAAGCCAGAAACCCTTCCAATCCGGCTGTAGTATCTGAGATTGATGGTGTGGTACAATACGGAGGAATCAAAAGAGGTAACCGTGAAATCTTTATTGAATCCAAGGATGGTGTTAAGAAAAGATACATGGTATCTCTTTCCAAGCATATTCTGGTTCAAGAAAATGACTTTATCAGAGCCGGGGAACCACTTTCTGATGGAGCCATTACTCCCAATGACATATTGTCCATCAAAGGACCAACAGCAGTACAAGAGTATTTGGTAAATGAGATCCAAGAGGTATATCGTTTACAAGGGGTGAAAATCAATGACAAGCACATTGAAGTGATTGTGAGCCAAATGATGCAGAAAGTAGAAATACTGGATGCAGGTGATACAGGATTCCTTCAAAACCAGATTGTTGACAAATGGGCTTTCCGTGAGGAAAACGACATGATTCTTGACAAGAAGGTGGTGGTTGAAATTGGGGACTCCAATACTTTGAAGCCGGGAATGATCATCAATGCAAGAAGATTGCGAGATGAAAATTCCAGTCTGAAGAGAAAAGACCTTAAGTTGGTACAAGTAAGGGATGCGCAAACAGCTGTTTCCAGACCTACATTGCAAGGTATTACTGCGTCATCTTTGGGAACAGAAAGCTTTATTTCTGCTGCTTCTTTCCAGGAGACCACTAAAGTACTTAGTGAGGCTGCTATCAGAGGTAAGCGAGATGAGTTGCTTGGACTTAAAGAAAATGTAATTGTTGGTCACCTAATTCCAGCAGGTACAGGACAGCGAAAATTCAATAATTTGATTGTAGGATCGAAGGAAGAATATGAGGTGTTGACTGCAGAGAAAGAGGCGGGTAGCAAGAAAGTTCGCGAGGCAGTTAAGTAAAAAATAATTCCTAAATACAAAAGGTCTGCTTTGTGGAGCAGACCTTTTTTTATCTTATTTGATATTCGATATGGAAGATGATAAAAAAACAGAGCAGCAGCAAAAGCAGCAAATCAATATAGAGCTTACTGATGAGATAGCTGAAGGTATTTACTCCAATTTGGCGATGATTGCCCATTCAAACTCTGAGTTTGTAGTGGATTTTATTCGTTTGATGCCTGGAATACCTAAGGCAAAGGTGAAATCAAGGATTATTATGACTCCTGACCATGCTTTACGTCTTTTGCAAGCACTAAAAGACAATATTGAAAAGTATGAAAAAGCATTTGGAAAAATTGAAGGAGGCAAAGATGCCCCTCAATTTCCGATGAACTTTGGAGGAACTTTGGGAGAAGCATAAATAAAAAGTTTTCATAAATCAATAAATCGAAAAGATAGTTGATTTGAGTCATAGAAATTATAACTCCTTAATTTTGTTTGTTTTATTGATTTGGTTACCTTTGCAATCCAAATTTTATAAGTTTAAAGCAGATTAATTAATTTATCTATTAATGCCTACTATACAACAGTTAGTTAGAAAAGGTAGAACCACTCTTGAGAGCACATCCAAGTCAAGGGCTTTGGATGCATGTCCTCAAAGGAGAGGTGTGTGTACCCGTGTGTACACTACTACGCCGAAGAAGCCTAATTCTGCCATGAGAAAAGTGGCTAGGGTTAGATTGACCAATGGTAAAGAAGTCAACGCTTACATCCCAGGAGAAGGACACAACCTTCAGGAGCACTCAATTGTGTTGATCCGTGGTGGAAGGGTGAAAGATTTACCGGGAGTTCGATACCACATTATTCGAGGAGCATTGGATACTGCAGGTGTAAAAGACCGTAAGCAGGGCCGCTCTAAATACGGTGCTAAGCGACCAAAGGCCGCTAAAAAATAACAAAATTTAATAACAGAATAAAATGAGAAAAGCGAAACCAAAAAAGAGGTATATTCTTCCTGACCCCAAATTCAATGACACTTTGGTCACCAGGTTTGTCAATTGTCTAATGGTGGATGGTAAGAAAAGTATTGCTTACAGAATATTTTATGATGCCATAGGCAAAGTAGAAGAGAAAGTAGGTGAGAATGGTCTTGAGGTTTGGAAAAAAGCGCTTAACAATATTACTCCTGCTGTAGAGGTAAAGAGTCGTAGGGTTGGGGGTGCAACTTTCCAGGTACCTTTGGAAGTAAGGCCTGACCGAAAAATTTCCTTAGGTATAAAGTGGATGATCACTTTTGCTAGAAAAAGAGGTGAAAAAACCATGATGGATAGGTTGGCTGGAGAGATCATCTCGGCTTCCAAGGGTGAAGGAGCAGCTGTAAAGAAAAAAGACGACACGCATAGAATGGCGGAAGCCAATAAAGCATTCTCGCATTTTAGATTTTAATAGGCAATGGCTAAGAAAGACTTAAAATATTTAAGAAATATAGGTATAATGGCTCACATTGACGCCGGAAAAACAACTACTTCCGAGCGTATTTTGTATTATACTGGTTTGTCTCACAAAATTGGTGAAGTACATGATGGAGCCGCTACTATGGATTGGATGGAGCAAGAGCAGGAAAGAGGTATTACCATTACTTCTGCTGCTACTACCACTACGTGGAAATATCCAACCCTACAGGGCCAGGCTTTACCAAACACCAAGGACTATCAGGTCAATTTGATTGATACTCCCGGCCACGTGGATTTTACCGTAGAGGTAGAAAGATCCCTTCGTGTCTTGGATGGTGCTGTCGCTTTATTTTGTGCAGTGTCAGGTGTTGAACCTCAGTCCGAAACAGTTTGGAGACAAGCTGACAAATACCACGTTCCAAGAATCTGCTTTGTAAACAAAATGGATCGTGCGGGAGCTGATTTTTTTAATGCCGTAACTGAAATTAAAGATAAATTGGGTGCTAACCCTGTACCTCTTCAAATTCCTATTGGAGCTGAAGATACGTTCAAGGGTGTGGTCGATCTTATTACCAATCAGGCCATTGTATGGAATGAAGAAGATCAAGGAATGACTTACAAGGTCATTGATATTCCTGAAGATCTTAAAGAGACTGTTTCTGAATACAGACAAAGTCTGATAGAGCAGGTAGCTTCTTATGATGATGAGTTGATGGAGAAATTCTTTGAGGATGAAGATTCCATCACCAAAGAAGAAATGATGGACGCCATTAGAAAGGCCGTTATCAATATGGATTTCTCTCCTGTTTTGTGTGGTTCTGCCTTTAAAAATAAAGGAGTTCAGGCCTTATTGGATGCTGTGATGGCATATTTGCCTTCACCATTGGATTTGCCTCCAGTGAAAGGTACTGACCCTGACAGTGAAGAGGCTGTATTGAGACACCCGGACAGTGATGAGCCATTTTCTGCTTTAGCATTTAAAATTGCTACTGACCCATTTGTAGGTCGTTTGGCTTTTATGCGAGTGTATTCAGGTAAGTTGGATTCTGGTTCTTATGTATTCAACTCTAGAACCGGTAAAAAAGAAAGAATATCAAGATTGCTACAAATGCACTCTAACAAGCAAAACCCTATTGATAAGGTTGAAGCTGGAGACATTTGTGCCGGTGTTGGATTTAAAGATATAAAAACGGGAGATACACTTTGTGATGAGAAGAGCAAAGTTATTCTTGAGGAAATGACTTTCCCTGAGCCTGTTATTGGTTATGCAATTGAGCCTAAGACACAAGCTGATGTTGATAAATTAGGTATGGCAATTGCCAAGCTTGTTGAGGAAGATCCTACCCTTCATGTAAATACTGACCATGAAACAGGTCAGGTGATTTTGAGAGGTATGGGAGAGCTTCACCTAGAAATCATTATTGACAGACTTAAGCGTGAGTTTAAAGTTGAGATCAACCAAGGTGCTCCTCAGGTTGCCTACAAAGAAGCTCTTTTTGCTAGCATTGAACACAAAGAAGTGTACAAGAAGCAGACAGGTGGTAAAGGTAAATTTGCAGACATTGTGTTCGAGATTGGACCAAAAGAAGCAGATGAAGAAACCGGAGAGATCAAGCCTGGATTGGAGTTTGTGAATGGTATCGTTGGAGGGGTAATTCCTAGAGAATTTATTCCTTCTATTCAGAAGGGCTTTGCGGAGTCTATGAAAAATGGACCATTGGCAGGATATCCTGTTGAAGCGATGAAAGTAAGGTTGTTTCATGGTTCTTTCCATGATGTGGATTCAGATGCAGTGTCATTTGAAATGGCAGCAAGGTTAGGTTTCAAAGAAGCAGCCAAAAAATGTAAGCCTCAATTATTGGAGCCGATCATGGCTGTAGAAGTAGTTACTCCTGAAGAATATACAGGACCCGTTACAGGTGACTTAAACCGTAGAAGAGGTTTGATGAAAGGTATGGATACTAAAGGTGTTTCTTCTGTGATCAAGTCATCCGTTCCATTGTCAGAATTGTTTGGCTATGTAACAGATTTGAGAACCATTTCATCCGGTAGGGCATCTGCCTCACTTACTTTCTCACATTATGACCCTGTTCCTAACAATATTGCTGAGGCTATTATTGCTAAAGTAAAAGGGGAGAAGGCTTAAAATAATCGAACATGAATCAAAAAATCAGAATAAAATTAAAGTCATACGATCATAGCCTGGTGGACAAGTCATCAGAGAAAATCGTGAAAGCTGTAAAATCTACAGGTGCAGTGGTTGTGGGTCCTATCCCACTTCCAACGAAGAAAGAAAAATTTACTGTTTTGAAATCTCCACACGTTAATAAAAAGGCGAGGGAGCAATTTCAGCTGTGTACCTATAAGAGATTGGTTGATATCTACTCTAATAGTTCTAAAACAGTAGACGCATTGATGAAAATCGAACTTCCTAGTGGAGTTGATGTTGAAATCAAGGTGTGATCTTCCTGCTTCATACGAACAAAAACCTATACCGGAAACGGTATAGGTTTTTTTTTGAGCAAATTTTTTGTTTTGTTTTTTTCAGGACTTGAAATTTTCAACTGTTCAAGGGGCTTCACTAAGCTAATTGTTTGAAAATATTCATGTTGCAGTTTGTTACCTGAAATTAAATTGCTAACTTTGCAATCCTTTAAAGGGGACAGGTGTGTATACACTTGTGAATCATTGTATATCATATATCCAAAGATGTCTGGAATAATAGGTAAGAAAATCGGAATGACTAGTATTTTTAGTGCCGATGGACGAAATGTCGCATGCACGTTAATAGAAGCTGGTCCTTGCGTAGTTACGCAAGTAAAAAATGTTGAAACAGACGGGTACAACGCTGTACAGTTGTCTTATGGTGAGCGTAAGGAAAAAAATACGCCCAAGCCATTAATCGGCCATTTCAAAAAGGCCGGTACGACTCCAAAGCAGAAAGTTGTTGAGTTTAGGGATTTCAGAGTGGAATTCGAAGGTCAGGTGGACATGGGTAAAACTGTGGTATCTGACAAGATCTTTGTTGAGGGCGATTTCATTGATGCCATAGGAACATCTAAAGGAAAAGGTTTCCAAGGTGTTGTTAAGCGTCATGGTTTTGCTGGTGTTGGTGGGGCTACTCACGGTCAGCACAACAGACAACGTCATCCAGGTTCTATCGGTGCTTGCTCTTGGCCCTCAAGGGTTTTTAAAGGCATGAGAATGGCAGGAAGAACCGGTGGTAACAGGGTCAAAGTACTTAATTTAAAAGTACTTAAAATATATCCTGAAAAGAACTTGCTATTAGTTAGTGGTTCTATACCGGGAGCCAAAAATTCTTTTGTGATTCTAGAGAAGTAATAAGATGGAATTAGCAATATTAAAACAAACCGGTGAAGATACCGGAAGGAAGATCACGCTCTCTGATGATATTTTCGCTGTAGAGCCGAATGATCATGCCATATACTTGGATGTAAAACAGTATTTGGCCAATAGAAGACAAGGAACGCATAAATCTAAGGAGAGAGCTGAAATTGCAGGTTCTACCAAAAAGATTAAAAAGCAAAAAGGTACGGGTAGTGCTCGAGCAGGGTCTATCAAATCTCCGATATTCAGAGGAGGAGGAAGAGTATTTGGGCCAAAGCCTAGAGACTATTCTTTTAAGTTAAATAAGAAAATGAAGCAGGTTGCCAGAAAATCTGCCTTGACTTACAAAGCCAAAGAAAACGGCTTGGTAGTTTTAGAAGATTTGGTTTTTGATGCACCTAAGACCAAAGATTATATCAATCTATTGTCTAAATTATCTTTATCTGATAAAAAGACATTATTAGTAGTTGGTGAAAATAATCCAAATGTTTATTTGTCTTCGAGGAATGTACAAAAAGCAAAAGTAAGGGTATTCAGTGAGTTAAACACTTACGAACTTCTTGATGCTGATAGTTTAGTTCTTTGCGAAGGTGCAGTAAGTAAGTTAGAAACCCTTTTATCGAAGTAAAATCATGGATATTTTAAAAAGACCTTTAATTACAGAAAAGATCTCAGCCATGAACGAACGTGGGGTATATGGATTTGTGGTTGAAAAAACTGCAAATAAGCCTCAAATAAAAGATGCTGTAGAGAAAATGTACGGTGTCAAGGTGGTTGAAGTACGCACCATGCGCTATGCTGCAAAGAAAAAGACGAGGTACACCAAAGCAAAGATTGTTTCTGGTTATACCAACACTTTCAAAAAGGCAATGGTACAGGTAGCAGAAGGAGAAATCATTGATTTTTACGGAGAAATTTAATTGAATCAGAGCAATGGCAGTTAAAAAATTAAAACCTGTAACTCCTGGTACCCGTTTTAGAGTGGCGCCTTCATTTGATGAAATCACCACATCTAAGCCGGAGAAAAGCCTTTTGGCACCTTTGAAGAAAAGCGGTGGCAGGAATCATAGTGGTAAAATGACCTCCAGGTATCTGGGAGGCGGACATAAAAAGAGACTTAGGATTGTTGATTTCAAAAGAAATAAAGAAGGCATTCCTGCAGTAGTTAAAACTATAGAATACGATCCAAACAGAACGGCAAGGATAGCTTTGTTGTTTTACAAGGATGGTTCTAAAGCATATATGATTGCTCCTGAAGGACTTGAAGTTGGCCAGACAGTACTTACTGGCGAAGGCGCAAGTCCGGAAGTAGGCAATACCCTGTATTTGAGAGATATTCCTTTG